>NZ_FRBF01000023.1 GCF_900142545.1 Fibrobacter sp. UWT2
GCTATACTGTTGCTTCCTTTGCCGGGAAGGGGTGAATAAAAACGGCGAACCTCCTTATCCTGCGCTCGCGAAGTGACTTTTTAAGGGTCAACTATCTAAAAAATCAAGGGATGGCAGTATGAACGATATGGCGGCGTTTGTTCAGAATTCGTCCATGGAAGATAAAATTGAATTTGCCATGTGCCTGCTTGCGCAGATGTCCATACGCGATTTGATGGACAGGAATAATTGCGGTATGACAGACGCCGTTGCGGACTTTATGGAATCGACGACCGCCGTTTGCCTGTTTGACAAGGAGACGGGCCTTTGGGAAAATGGCCCCGATTACATTGTAGGCGAATACGAACAGGAAAAACGTCGGGCATTGGCCTAGATTTCCCTATGGATAAGGACAAAATTCAACATAAGGAACTTGCCGCGGGCAGGTGGGCTGAAATGCCGCTTGCGCTCCAGATGTTGAATATCGGCAGCGAGATTTCCCGTGCGAACCGCTGGAAATCCAAAGGCAACCAGAACCAGGTGGAAAGGGCGGTAGAGTATAGGTTGAAAAGGCTGGCCGCGTAAGGAGCCTGCTTAGGCTAGACTTCGAGTTGAGTCAGTTTCCCGTTTTCCTGTTCCGCCTTGAATATGTCGTAGACATAGGGAGAACTTTCAAGGTAAAGTCCGGTTTCCGGGTCAACTAGTTTGGCGAATGTTTCAGAAGCGTAGAACCTACGCATAGCCTCGATGAGAGAGAGTTTCTGGTCTTCCATCACATACGAGATGATGTCTCCCGTTATGAGTTCAGCAAGCATTTTTGGCTTAGACATGGGCCGACTCCTTCTTTTTCAACAGCGCAATCGCTTTTTCTGAGTGGAAGAGAATCACTGTATCTTCCCTCCGTTCTGCTGGCTGACTAGCGTCAGGTCGTTGATGGCGTCTTCAAATGAAAGCGTATGCTCCACATCGTAGAATTCGACAAGGAAATCCATCGCTCCGTGATTGCATAGATAATCAAAAGCCTGCTTTTCGGTGAGGCTCTTGTTTGCGGCGAACTCGTTGACGCATGCAACGGTATATCTGATCAGTTTCTTGTCCATTTCTTAGATAATATACATCTTGACATCGCCGTTGTCCGTAACGGTGAAACTGTAGTTGGCGATAATCATGTCGGCCTTGTCGGCGATTTCATTAAGCTGTTGCTCGGACATTGTCCACCTCGACAGATGTTATCGGTGGCAAGAAAATTTTCGGGTCGATGTAAAGGTCTTCAAGGATAGGGACCAGGTCGATATAGTCCTCGACGAGTTTGTCCTTGTTCTGGCTATATACGGCATCGACCACCAGGTAGCCGTTGTCCCATTCCTTCACCTTTGCAATCTTGACAAGGCTATACGGCCCCTTGAACCGTATAGTCCGCCCGTTAAAGGAGAAGGATATGTAACATCCGTCATTTGACAGGATTGCCTTAGAATTGACCATATTTGAAATATAATTTAATTGGCGGGCTTAGTCAATAGCCTTAGGGGTCTGACTAAATGCTCGCTTGCACGATTCCTGTAAAAAAGGTATATTCAATGGTAAAAAGAGGTATATTCTGACTGGGTTTGAAAAATATTTGAAGGATTATTTTGATCGAAAGGAAGCGCTTGCTTACCGTTCAAAGATTATACAACGTACAGAAAACCTGTTTGAACGAAACGCTTTGTTGGAAGAGTATTATCCACTTCGCTTTTTAATCTGGACGGAAAATGTTGAGAAAAATCGTAATTGAAAATCTGGGTGTGTTTAACCTCATTTTTGCCTAAAAACCACCTACAATTGTGTAAAGTCGCTTCCGCATTTGCGGGAGCGGCTTTTACATTGTGGGGGAGTTGCTTGAACTTTTGCTTTTGTTACAATGTCACTTGTGTAAAGCAGCGGGGGCAAATGTCCGGGCGGTTTTGTCACTTGTGCAAAACGGCCCGGTCTTTTGCCGGAGTGCCTTTTACAAGTTGAACAGGATGCCTGAACATTTGGCCGAGCACCTTCACCGTTTAGGTGATGGTGCTGGGGCATTTGCTGGAGCGGCATTTACAAAGTATATATTCAGGGTGGGCGAGCCGCCATACATTCTTGTCCTGAGCGGAGGCTGTCATTCTGGAGCGAAGCGATAGAATCCAGGCATAGCCCTGATAGGATCTCAAAGCATTAAAAAGGACCGCAGCGATGCGGCCCTTTTTGTATATGGAGGGGGAGGAATCCCCCTGGCTTCAGCCCCTTTGGGTCTTCCGCGCACCCCCACTGCGGGCTTCAGACGCCAGCCCGCAACGCCCGGGCTTGATTGAAAAAGAATTTTAAGACCATTTATTGGTTCGTTGTCTTTTTTTCTAAAATGATATAATTTATGTGCTAGGAATTACAAAAGGATTTTTGTATGAAAATTGGTAAACAAACAACTAGAGTTTATGGAATTGCTGACCCGGCATTACAGCGGATGCCTATAGAAAGAATGTACCTAGAACAATATGTTGTTCAACTATTCGCCAATATCAATGCTACAGGCCATAACCATAATCGGCCTATTTCGTGCGGAACGGCCTCGATAATTCCGCTTGGTGGTCGGATATTCTTGCTGACTGCAGCTCATGTTGCCGATGAAATGAATTTGGCGGTACCTTGCCCTGGTTCTACAAAAATAGTGCAACCAATTTATATGTCTTTAGAAGGGACTAGGCTTTTATCTGTTGCTCCATCTATTATAAGAAATAAGGATGACAAAGATTGGGCCTTAATTCCTGCTGCAGATGAAATTATCATAGGCTTTCAGAATATAGGTCTTAGACTCTCCAATTATAACGCTCTGCCTACTGCAAAAATCTATACAGTTGTTGGTTTTCCCTCGTCCCGATGCAAGGCTGTTCGATATAAGGGAAAAGCGTATATCAAGAGTAGATCGTATTCATATTCATCGCCGGAAGCGGATCTAGCAACTTATAAAAAATATGGATTAGATCCCAAACTCCATATAGCCATACCATTCAATAGGGGATATGGTTTTTATGATTTGTCAAATCCAAAGCGAAAAAATGTCTTTCCTGATACTCATGCGATGAGTGGCTCTCCGATATATAATGAAAGAGGCTTTCTTGTTGGCATCTTTACAGCTTGTTCCAAAGATAAGGAAGTTTTGCTTGGAACTAGATTTAGCGCGATTGTTGAGGATATTTCATCAGATTCTAAAATGAATGTTGATTTTTGGCCGGCGAAAAATCAGGTGGCAAGTAGTGACAATTCTGAATTGAAAATAAGGCCGTGAACAGCCACATCGACCATAAGAAGGCCCACCTGAAACTTCGCAAGGGAAGGGGCAAGATTACCGTGACTCCGGAAAAACCCGAAACGGCGGTAATCGAAATCCCCACCGAAACGAAGGACGAGGAAAATGCCGCATAACAATCAAATACAAGACATGAACAACGAATCTCCTGCCTGATTGGATATCAGACAGGAGTTTTTTTTCTGTATGACCAGCCCTAGTCGGGTATGCCAATACATCCACATTTGGTGGCTTAGCCCATAAAACTCCAGAAAAAATTTTTCTATAAGTGGTGAAAAAAAAGTCTAGCAGATAATAAATAAATAATTTTAATCCTTTTTTTTGCATATAGGAATGTGTTGAATTAAATTTACAATCCTTGCCGCTTGTCATAATTTATATTTACAGTATGCTTTCAAAAATCTTACAGGCTTTGCTTGCTCTTTGCTCTTTTGTGTTTTCGCAATCTGTGGAAACGGGCGATGCGTTCAATAAATATATGTCCCCTGATGGTGGGATAAACCCTTTATCTGGAACGGTTAGCTTTAGTGTTCCTCTTGCAACGCTGTCTGCAGGGGGTGTATCCACCTCGTTTGCTTTGAATTATTCGGGTAATGTTTCTCAGAGTGTAAAAAATCGAAATGACTTGAGTCCGACTAGCTGGGTTGGTTTAGGTTGGTCTATGGGTTTTGCTAAAATCGTTAGCGAAAACAACCATTCGATGAGCCTTTTGGATGATTTTTATTACCTAGTAACAGCAGAGGGGATTCGTTATAAGTTGATTTATGAGGGAAATCGATGGTGGATTGAAGGTTTGCCATATTGGTTGGTTGAAAGACATGTTGAAACAAAAATTTTGAGTGGCAAAACTTTTGAAATTGTCGTTGGATGGGTTCTGACAGATGATTCGGGCAATAAGTACCAATATGGAGATATGTCTTATTGTTTGACCAATGCTTTAGATACAGCCTGTAGTGCGCAAGGAGCGACTGCGTATGAGCTAGGTTTTCCTGCATTTGGGCACACGGGCGAGTCTATTGACGGGGACGATGTTCCTTATCCTGTTTCTTGGAGCCTAGCTAAAATTTATGATTGGAAAAATAATTCTTTAATATATTCTTATTACCAGTTTCAGGAAAAAATAAAGCATGGTTCCTGGACTTCTCAAAACAGATATACAAAAGAAACATACTTAAAAGAGGTTCGTTCCTCGATGGGTTCTTATGTAAAGTTTGTTCTTTCAGATAAAAATGAAGGTGATTTTGAAGGTGAAGTGGTTGATGCTATCGGAAAAGAAGAACTTTCTGCTGATGATGAAAATGATGCGTTTGTGGACCCCCTGGAACGAAAATTCTTGTCTAAGGTAGAACTTTATGGAATGGATGGCGAAATTCTGCAAACGGTAGGCTTCTGTTATGAAGCTTTGAAAGTTTCTCCAAGTCTAGACGCCGACGAAAATAAAAAATACACCAAGCGTTTATTGACACGAATAGTGTGGGCGAATGGCGCCGGAAAGGAAACGAAACGAGAATCGTATGAATACTACGATAATGTGTATAAAGCGTATTTGAATGATTCCTACGCGTTAGGCATGATGAAGGAAATTCAGGGGGCGAACTGCGGAAAAGTGTCATTTGATTATGTCTATCAGGCCATAGATAAACAACCGTTGACTATTCACTCGGAGAAATTGCCTGTCGTCAACGTGTCGCTAGGTTACTTGGAGGACGGAACTCCCTATTTGTTAGGTGTTGACAAGAACGAAAAAAAAGTTGTTGTTTATTATTGGCGAAACGGCGCCTGGAATATACGAAAGGAATTAAGTTCACTGCCGTATCATGACAAAGGGTATTTTATTACGGAGAAAAACAACTGGTTCGCCTATGTGACAGGTAATGGCGTTAGCTACGATATGTATCCTGTTGTATGGGATGGTGCTTCGTGGCAAGTGAAGCCTTATGTTCATGATGATGGTGATAAGGAATTGGTGCTTACAGGTCCTAATTATATAGTAAAGGGCAACCTGTCTTCAACTAAATCAACCTTGACGCTCACAGTTCCTTGGACTCTATGGGGAAATACTTTTGTAATAGATACTCTTTCTGCTGATGAAGGGAGTATGGATAATCAGTTCCTTCAGATTTATCCGTCGGAAAATCATATTGCTGTATCTTATATAGGTAAAGATTGGGGGAACAACTACCGAGTAAGAATTTTTTCTTTTAAGTACGATGCATCCGGAATTTCTGTTCAAAAAACCTATGATAATGATGATTTGGACGACGATAATCGTTACTATTGGGGAAACGGTTACTTGTTTGGTGCCGTGGAGTCCACTGGCCTTTGGGGGCAACGAGCAGAAGCGTATCATTGGAATGGTAGTGGTTGGACAAAATTGCTTAACTATGATGTTCATGGGGTTCAGGGTGTTCCGAGGGCGCAGGCTGTAGGTTATAATTATGTCGCTATGCGACACAATGACAACGATGACTTGACTTTATTTGATTGGGATGGTGAATCCTGGCGGATTCCTTTTGAAAATAGGAATATGGTTCATCATGATGATTTTGACCTTTTGGAAGAGGCGGAATGGGATGCTGTTGGGAGTAGCAATTTCTTTGTGACAAGAAGACCCAAAGTAGATAACATTATTGAAATACCTTACATTTGTTGGCCGAAATTTAAGCGTTGGGGTGTAAAGTGGAAATGTAAATATGTGAGAGTGTGGAGTGAAACCCACCCCGGTGCAAATATTGAATTGTTTGAGCGGCAAAATGATGGTGGGTGGATAAGATATGGTGAAGTAAATACTGATGATTCCAAAAGTGAAAAACATTTGGTTGTTGGCTCGAATTGGTATATAGAGAAACAATCAAACAAGGCTTTTCTGTGGGACGGCGTAAAATGGAACGAAGAACAACTTGATATAAATTGGAGTCACTTTGAGGATATCCGAAACCCGAGCGGACAAGGACCGACTACGGTTGAAGTCTTTGACGAGTCTTATACAATAGGTGATTTCTTTGCTGTTGAAGGAGCTGCCGAAACAACGGAAGCCGGAACAACGACAATCTACTATAAGAAAAATGATTCCTTCGTAAAGAATAAGGGGGTTCTGCTTGTTGGACAGAAAACTGTGCATGACCCTATTGTAGATAAGAAATTTTCTTACAAGTATGTTTATAATTTTGACAATGCTCCGGATGTTGCCTTTGACTATGTAAATAATACACCTTTAATAACGACTGTTCGCATTGAATTGCCTGATAATTCAGGGATGATCGAAAGAGAATTGTGCCCAATTGATTATGACAGTGTTGGCCTTGGCTTAGGGAAAATTTGTAGCGAAAAGACCTTCGTTGGGGAGGTTGTTGAAAAAAGTTCGATTTCAAGGTATTCTCGTTATCGCAATTCTAACTGGCCGAATTTGTTGCATGTTGATGCGGTCAGTTCTGTTGAAACGTATATCAAGGGAGTCAAGAGCAAGGATTCGATAGAGTATAATATTGCGCTTAATGGACTGCCCTCAAGAAAATTGTTTTTTGAAAACGGTTCGAATGATATCTCTAATGAGCAGGTTCTCAGATATTCGGCGGAAGAATATGCTTTTGAACGTAATGAAAATCATCTCCGCAACCCATTGCTTTCTTATTCATGTAAGCCCAATTGCACTTCGGGAAAAGTAGTTCAGGCTACGGCGGCTCGTTATGCCGCTGCAAACGACTCAATAGGAATACCGCACCTTGTTGAAGAATGGGCTTATAATCCTGAGGAACTCGTAAATGGAAATTCGTTCCAGGGAATTCCTTGGGCTCTTGATGCGAACCCGAGTGCTATATGGAAAAAGAATTCTGAAATCTCAAAATATTGGAATGGTTTTGCGGTAGAACGAAAGGATGCTCTTGGTAACAAGACCGCGCGGATAGTTGATGATGACTCAATTGCTTTTGAACGTGCCGTGGTGCAAAATGCCGGATTTGATGAAATTCTTGTTATTCCTGGTGATCGTTGTGACGAAAATGGCATGGAAGTGACTAGTGAATGTCACTTGTTGCCTTTACAGGGAAGAGCAACCGATGGCGAAGGTGCGTCTAATGGTCGCTTTTCAAAAGTCGTGATGGATTTGAGATATGGCTTTTCAGGTGTCGTCAAGCAGGCAAGGCAAGGTAAATATCGTTTTTCCGCATGGGTCCAAAATGCGGACAACACATCTGCAACAGTTACGTTGTCACTTAATGGAATACAGAAATATAACTGGACTTTAGATGGGAATGCAGCCGGTAAATGGCATTATGTCGAGTGGGAAGGCGAAGTGAATTCGGGTTTACAGAATGTTTCCTTGTCTGGTACGGGAAATACTCGTGTGCAGGATATTCGGATGATTCCCGCTGGTGCTGCAGCCATGGTCAAATACTATGATGTACACTTCGGGATGCCTGTTGCCGAAGTTGATGATCGAGGTGTTGGTAAGCATATTACGCTGGATGGAAACGGACGGATCAAAAAGACTTTTGGTGAAGATGTTTCCGGTAGTCTACGGCTTGTAAGCGAAAATGATTTCATCGATGCAAGATGTAGCGATCCTTCTCTTGGTTCAGATGACTTGGCGTCTTTATCTTTTGATTCCAAACCGATTCTGCAGTCTTCGACTAATCGAAACTTGCAATATGTATTGGCCGGAAACAAGGAGGATGTAGTTATTTCTTGGGAACCAAAGAATTCGGAAGATGCAGTCCGTTATCGTCTTTATGCGGACGGAGAGTCTGCTTCGGCTGGATGGCATTACGACTGTTGCTCTGCTACCGATGGGTTGTATGCTACATTTGATAACAATACCTCATATACATTGGAAATAGATGTCGGGGCGGATAGTGTCGGGATTTATACTGTGCATATTCAGAAAGCCTCTTCCGGGTGGGTTGGCTATGGAAATGTCTTGAGAAAGGCAGAAATGCCGCTGTTTATAAATAGGGGCGATTCTTCGAAAATAGTCTATTCTGCATCAGATGGAGTCTATACGGCTGATTTTAGTGGAAATGTATGGATTGAAAATCTGGTAACTTTGCAAAAATCTAAAGCTCTGTCGGGAACAACGTCTGGTGGAAACAGCTATTTGCTTTCAATGCCGCGAATCCTGATGGTTGATTCTACTAGCAACGAAAATGCTGAACTGTTCTCTGGCAATTCAGAAACATGGACCAACAATGGTTACATTTTTGATGCCTCCGTATACGGGCTTGATTTTGCTATGTCGGCGAATTCAACTGGCAATGTTTGTGCGGCCTATGTAAAGACAGCTGCCCATGATAGCACAACGCCTTCGGTACTAGCTTCCAGTTGTTTTATAAACAATGTATGGATGCCTATAGGTGGCTATACGGTGTTTGGGCAAGATTTTGATGCGCCTCCATCTGTTGTGCCGGGTATTATAGAGAATGGCGATGTGTTTGGCGTTGATTTGACAACAGGTCCTGGCGGAAAACTCTATGTGGCGTACGTTGCACGAAATCCCTATTTTGAACTATATAAGGATGATGTGATTGCTGAACATGGAGATAGCGTTTCTTCTCCCAAATTCTTGATTATAAAGAGTCTTTTTGATTCTTCGGAATCTGGGATATCTGGCTCAGGAAGTATTTGGGCGGGGCCGACTCTTACAAAGGATTCTGCTTCCAATGACATGCTTCCGAATTATCTAGGAGATTTTGTCTTTATGGATGATTCAATACCACTTACCATGGTGAAGCAGTTTAAGATTGTTGGCGATGCTGACTATATCTACCTTGCTGTCGCATACAATGTCTCTGTGGATAATACTGGTAAGACTGCTATTACGGTTCTCAGGGGCGAATTTGTCGACACGGAAGATGAAGATGGTATTCCCGAACATAGACTCCAGTTTACTCCCTACGAGGATGCTTCTATTGTAAATTCTGCGGGATTACCCGTTGAACAGGAACGCCGGATTATTGCTTATTTAGAAAGTGATGCTCCGTTTGATTTTGCTGTTCGGAATGGAATCCCTTATGTCTTGTTTGCGAATAGTCAAAACGAAGATGGACTCACTCTTGTAAGTTATCGAGATTCACGATGGCTTTCTGTTGGTATCCCTGCTTTCATTAAGTCAAATAAAACGGTGAATTCGGCCAGCTTGGCTTTTGGCTCAAATGGAACCCCCGCTGTTGTTGTACGGGCATCGGATAAAGAAACGAAAAGTCGCAGAAAGCATATTGTTCCAATGAAGTATGTATCGGCGGATGACGTTGATATAACTCTTTCTGGAATTCAGGTTACGGGTGCCGTGACAACAATTTCGTCCGAATTCCGTCAATACATTTTAAATTATTCGGCCAAGGTATTGTCGGATGACTCTGTCATTGAAATATCACCCGCCTTGATGGAACCGCTGGATGTAGCTTCTGTGCAGGTGCTTCATAACGGGAACCAGGTTTCCTATGAGGGTGTCAATTTCTTTGGTGCACTGATATCGTGGGTCGGTTCAATATTTTCTCCCGGATATAACTTCCAGGATTTGACAAGTGAAATTCATTTGGAACCTGGAGAGAACCGCATAGAAATAAATGTCATCGGGGCTAATGGCGTATCTTTGACTTATACGATAGACCTGTTTAGGGAATACCCGACTGCGGATTCATCGGATAAAACATTGCAATATAGTGTCAGTACCAACAGCAATTTGATTCCTGTCGGCATAGCTTTGGATACGGCACTATATGTCAGTAGGGGGGATAGTTCGTATCGTAAATTCTGTATTCAGTTCCCGTTCGGCGTTCGTCTGTGGTTCAAGGGAACGACCTATTTCCGCAGCACCTGTGTTGATTTGGATTTCTCCAAGGCTTCAATCGATACGTTATTCTTGGAGGATGAATATGGAAATAAGCAAGTTATTTTCGTTGAAGATGACAACATTGCTGAAAACAAGAATGAAAGCGATGACGATAGTAGCGGAGTTGACGAAAATGAGAATATCCCTTTACCGTATAGGAATTTGTTAGGGCACAAGGTCTATGCTACAGGATATATGGCCCTTTATGATCGGGCTTCGATTTCTGCCGATGAAGTTGTCGGTGAAACGGTCGAGGTTTGCGCAGGAGCAAATGTTCTTGCACAGATGACTGTTGAAGGGGATGTCTTGTTACGGTCCAATTCAAATGTCGAGGATATTACTTTAGGTGGAAATCTGTATATGCAGGATGGTGCAACGCACGGACAAATTGAACATAGGAATGTCCATATTGCGGACATACCTGTAAATTATTTTGTTACAGGAATAACGGATTTTATTGTCGGCGTGAATGATTCGGCAACGATATCTTCTGGTGCATATAAGGATTTCCATGCCTATGCAAATTCGGAAATACATTTTGAGGAGGGGGAATATTATTTCGACTCCTTTGTCGTAGAACCTGATGTCAGGGTGTACTTTGATGGCCCTGTTCGTCTGTGGGTACAAAACGGTATCAGCATTGCTGACCGTGCGGGGCTCTATAATTCTCCAGGTGGAGCAGAAAATGTATTCCTTTATACGAATACAACTGACTTGATGTATTTCGGAGTCTATTCTGATTTTGCGTCCATTCTTGTCGCTCCGTTCGCATCCGTGAGCCTTGCTACTCAATCTAGGTGGGAAGGATTGATTTGGGCTAACAATCTATACGTACAGGCGGATGCCGTAATTGAATAGGAGTGAAAAAATGAAAAAGATACTAATTCTTCTATTCCTGATTGTCGGATTTTCCTTTGCCGATGTCATTGCCCAGCGATATAGCGATGGCAAAATTCATAGGGCGCTTCCCAGCTGGATAGATATGTCAGACGCGGAAGTTGTGCCTTTTTCGGTGAACGGGACTGTTCTCAGTCTTCCCGAAGCAAATCAATTTACATATATGTCGCGGACATATTCAAATCTTACCATTTTTGCCGATGGCCGCATTTCTTTCGGAAATCTGACTAATGGTCTTGATAAGGACATCGAACCCTATCTACAGCCTATTTCTGCCGATGTCAACATGGGAAACTCTTTTAGATGGAGGTCTATCGTCGATGCGAATTCGAATTATCTTACCGTTGTAGAAATGGGGCCGTTTCTGTATAGGGGAAAATCCTATTCTGTCCAGTCGTCTTTCTTTATAGACGGTGAAATTCAGGTACAGCTTTGGCAAAACGATGTTGCTCACGCCAAACCGGAATTGCTTAATTGGATGCGGCCGGTCTTGTATAACGGAACTGTAAAAACGCGTCCGGAGAAGAAACAAGTGACCAGAATGGATGTCTATGGGCCGAATGGTTTGAGACCTGGATGGATAGCGAAATCATTTAACGGGGCCGGGGTTTCTATTACTGAACCAAATGGCATTGGGACTGGCCTTCTAGTGAATATGGGAACATTTTCGCAAGCTGGGGGACTCCTTGCTTATGATTATTCTAGAGAGTACCCCGTAGTTGGTGGAATACGTAATATCGAAGTCAAGATGCTTAATCCGGTCGATGTTGACGATAGTCTTTGCATTTGGTATTTTGACGAATTTCAAGGAACTGTCTATGCAAATTATCCATCTATGAAGATGAACCAGACGATGGGGGTGTTTAGTCCCGAAGACTACACCTACCAGTGGGGTGGACCTTTCTATACATCATCTTATGTGACTAGGCCGGCTCCAGGTTTCAAATTCCAGCTGGCTTACCCACAAAACCAGAATATGACATTTAGAATAGGCCGGATTGTATACAATCTAAAGCAACTCCCGTCAATCCAGTTTCTGCCACCTAAACCATATCAGTTGACTTTTTCGATTACGGGAAGTGGTCGCGTATCGATGAACTCCCCGTCGGGTACTTCTCCGTTTAGCCTGTACGAAGGAGAAAAGGCTTCCGCTTCAATAATAGGCAAGGCCGGTTCGACGATAGAACGGATTACGGTGAATGGAAAAGTTGTTGTTCTCAATGGAGAAATTATTTCGAAAATGCCTCCCATAAATCCGTCTTTTAATGCAATGAGGGCCGCAAATGAATATGTAAAGCTTTTTAAGGTCTATGGAAACAGGCCGTATTCGAAGATTGATTTTGATATCACGGCCATGCATGAAAATGTGAATGTGGTCGTTGAATTTGCTCCCTGTGAGGCGAGGACGCTCGATGTCGTACCGGAAATGGTAAAGACCGATTCCTATCTTGATCCCGTCAACCAGTCAAATGCGAGAAAGTTTACATCGGCATTTTTCAAGGATGCCTTCGGTTCGACTGTGCAGAAGCAGGATTCTCTTGCTGACGGAAAGTATATTGTGTCAGCCGTATATAGTGACGCTCTCGGAAAAACAAAATATGAGCCGATGTCGTTTGTGCGTGATACGACTGCATTCGGGTATATGGATATGGCTTGCGAAGCCTGTGTGACCGCGGCGAATAATTATTACGACGGAACCGATTCTACAGACAAACCGAATGCGGAGAGTAATGCTTTCACGGAATTCGAACCGAGATATGGAAATACTTCCGGTTCCTACGGAAGGAATGCAGGGATAGCGAGGCGTTCTTTTGAATATCAGCAGCAAGTCCAGGAAGCCTACGGTTTGCCCGCTTCTGTTGCGACGGACTTTCTCTATTTGGATTATTTGAACGAAGACAATATATCGGATAATTTCAGGAAAAGAATCAAGAACCCTGGCGGAAAGCATTTGACGATATCTCGCGATGCTGAAGGGCGTTATACGCAAAGTGTAACGGATGAAAAAAACAGGACTGTATCGACATGGACATACGATGGCGAGAATGAACTTGTTGTCATGAACGAGTATGATGGCTATGACAGGTTGATTCGATCTTATCTTAGGGATTATCCTGCGTTTGCGGATACGATGGGCTATGATGCCATGGGTCGCCTGCTCTCGAAAAAATCCAATGACCATGGCCTGGTGGAATATGCCTATGATTCCCTGGGAAATTTAAGGTTTACGAGAAACGCTCGCCAGAAGGCTTTGGGAAACAACTACTTTATGGCGAATGTATATGACGGCGAAGGGCGTGTTGTCGCAATCGGCGAAGTACATGGCGGTCATGACTTTGCTGCCCCAAATACGGCGATTGCTTCCGCAGCTCTTACTCCCATAGTCCGCACAGTTTACGGAAAGCCGACATCCGATACATTGACCCTATACGGGGTAAACCTGAACAGTTCGCTGCTTGGAAACATTCTGTCTCAGATGGACGGAATACGCGATTATGATGTCGGGGCTATCATTGCCTACGACGGTGAAGGTAATCCGGTATCCATAAAAATGAAGTCCTATGACCGCATTGGGCGCATGTCAAGACAGTGGGTCGTCTATCTGTTTGATGATGTCCCTGCGGTACAATTGTCCTATGTCTATAACTTGTCCGACGAACTGGCTTCTTCTACCTATTCGGAATGGAATGGAAACGGTTGGACGCAAAAGTCAACAAGGACTAGAACTTACGACTACAAGGGTCGTCTCGTTGAAACACGCGAAGGCAATTCCTTGTTGGCTAGCTATACGTACAGTGCAAATGGGAATGTTGTATCCAAACATTATTACGACGCGGGGACTGAGGTGTTTGCAAAAACTGTTCGGCGCGATGTATATGGAAGACCCGTTGTACTAGACTATAGGAACGGCTCTACGGAGCTTTATTCTGAAAACATATCGTATGAAAATCCCTTGTCTGTGCGACAGTCAACCGTGGCAAGAGTGTGGGCTGATGCGGGAACTGTAGGCCGAGTTGTAGAAAATGCTGGCTATACCTATGACTATCTGGGCCGTCTGACGGAAATGTCCGGAACTAGAAATGCAAGTTATAGTTACGACGAACTTGGACGATTGACTGTCAAACACGAGGGATCTCAGGCTGTAGGGTATTACTATGGTTCTCAGAGCCATCAAGGGTATTATCGACCTTATGGTATGACAATTTCGGGTAGAAGCTATACCCCGTATGAGTATTATTCTTACGACGCTTCAGGAAATGTGTGGCTAGACCGTTATGCTCGTGCCGCCTACGAACTGGATGCCAGGGCCTTGCCGGAAAAAGTGCGGTTATATCCTGAAGTCCCATCGGGGATTTCGCTGGAAAATTTGGATGATTTCTCGTCTTCGGAATCGGGGCAAATTCACATGGCCTATGATGAAAACGGCCAGCGCGTCTATTTTAACTACAGTGACGGAAGTTCCGGTTACGGAGAAGCGACCCTGAGCGGTGTGGGCGTTTACCGCAAGGATGGAAGTGGGGATTATACTCTTGTACGGGAGGATTTGATTGCTGGCGGCTACCGCAAAGATGGCGCAGCGTATTTCCCTGTGACAGATGTTCAGGGCAATATAAGGGGCTATGCAAATACATCTGGAGTCCAGAGCGCATACGCCTATTACCCATACGGAGCACTAATTGACTTGGCTCATGACGATGCTGAAGATTCAAGACGCTGGCAGGCCAAGGAATTTGATTTCTACATAAACAAGTATTACTTCGGTGCACGATTCTATGACCCGCTCTTTGGACTATGGCTTACGCCGGACCCTGCCGGACAGTTTGCGAACGCCTATACTTATGGTGGCGACCCGCTAAACTATATAGACCCAAACGGGGAAAGTGTGACTGCGGCCATCATTGTGGGGGCCGCTATAGGAGCCGCTATTGGCGGGACTGTTTCGGCGGTGAATTGTAGCGGAGCAAATGAAGTGGGATGTGGTAAAGCAATTGCACAGGGTGCCGCAGTAGGTGCCATTGCTGGAGCTGCTAGTGGAGGAGTCGGAAGCGCAGTAGGTGGTTTGGCAACGGGTGCTGCTGGAGTTCTTATGGAATCTGGTTCGGCGGCGGCCTTTGTTGGAGGTGCTGTTGGTGGTGCTGCAGGATCTGCTGCTGGTTATACATCAAGTTATTTTTTAAACAACGCTTTGGGGAATCGTTCCGAATGGAGTTGGTTGGGGTGGAATGGCTTTCTTGCACAAGTAGGCATTGGAGCGGTTTTAGGAGGAACGCTGAGTGAGATTCGCTTTCAAACAGATGTCAATTATCAATGGAGTGTTTATGAAGAAACATATAATTTTGGCAAACGTTTTGATTTCTTAAATCGAGTTGCTAATTATATAGGAAATGAAGAAGGCTTAGCCTCAGGAACGATATCTGTGGATATGACACAGGAATATTTTCGGGTAGAAAGTGCTACCAGCAAAACTGGATTTGTTGATGCGGAGGGAATGACTGATAATTTGGGCAATATAAAAATTGCGAAATCGGCCACCACATCAGCAGCAAATTTTTATGAAACAATTGCGCATGAAGGTCTTCACCAAAAATTTAATTATATGGGACCTGATAATATGAGACTGATGTTTAATAATAGTATTGATGCTGAAGAAGCTCTAGTAAGAGATCGTTTATTAGATCATAAGTTTAATAAATTCTGGCCTAATGAACGTGCGAAAGAAATCTCTGATTTAAAAACATTTATTGAAAGAAAATCAACAAGCAAACAAACTATAAAAACTTTAGAAACTTTTGGAAACCGAAGGCGCTTGTACAATATTCTTTTGGAGACGCAACGAAGATGACTTTTAGATTTCTTGTTGTAACCCTTTTAGTGATGAGTAGTTGTGCTGTTTTGAATGGTGACCGAAATCGTTGGAGTGTGAAAATTTTTTCAGAGAGAATAAAGGACTCGTTCCATAGCAGGTATACGTATGAACCAGGGGAAAAGTCTATTTTGCGCTATAATGTGTGTGAAGAAAAAATAGAGAATCGAATAATTTTATACCCTTGTTCTCTAGAATATATAACATTCAAAGAATATGTAGAAACTTTACAAATAAAAGCGAGTGGGGTTGGTGAGTTAAATGTTCTATTTTTTTATTATGCGGCACAAATGTATTATTTTCCCGAGGATTCAAGTTCTTCTTCCGTAAAATCCATTTATTCGTTTGCGTCTGAACGGGGACCTATTTATATAGATAATAATGGGGCGAAATTCGCTCTTTGCCAATCTACAGATGGAATAAAATGCGATTATCTTTTTGCAGAAATATCAGTAAAAAAAGACTGTGATTCGTGTATTACAATTTATCATGAAATATATATGGATTTGTTTTTAAAAGAAGAAATGAATGCAGAAAAATTGTTGAATGTCTTGAAGGAAGAATCAGTGGCAGATGAAAATTATATTCCGTCTGATGTAGTTAGGCATACTTGGCCTTATTACAAGATGGATGGCAATAAAATGGCAGATTACTAAAATTTTTTGAATGGATGATATTGAATAGCAATGCCAAGTCATCGTTCGCAATCGGCCCTATGACCAAGTCGAACCGACCGTCTATGTTGGAGTCTTCTTGCGGGTCTTTCAGTTTTGTTGCGTTTCGATTTGTGATGACGAATTTCGCCCATTCTACGCTGGGTGAATCAAAGTGACGGATGTTCAGGGTTCCCAGTTTGTCCACCGAATTGTCGAAATCGTATATATTCAGGGTGGGCGAGCCGCCATACATTCTTGCCACACTTTGCGCCATCCTTACAGCCTGCTCCCGAATGGTGGTAAGGTAGAACCCCTTGCCGAAATCCTTGTTCGGACGGCACTTGGACAGTTTAATTTGGGCGATGTCCGTGTTCGAACCGTGGAAGAGAATCACTGTATCTTCCCTCCGTTCTGCTGGCTGACTAGCGTCAGGTCGTTGATGGCGTCTTCAAATGAAAGCGTATGCTCCACATCGTAGAATTCGACAAGGAAATCCATCGCTCCGTGATTGCATAGATAATAAAAAGCCTGCTTTTCGGTGAGGCTCTTGTTTGCGGCGAACTCGTTGACGCATGCAACGGTATATCTGATCAGTTTCTTGTCCATTTCTTATGATAATATACATAAAGGTTAGAGCGTGGGTTCGGTTTATCAGCGATTTTGAGAATAATAATCGGGATTCTACGGTGCGTGTCGAATGTAAAAAACGATATGGAGAAAAATGCGTAAGGGGGCCGGACATAATAGATATGTGGAAAAGATATTTTAAGGAAAAATGTGTGGCTGTACCACAACGGGGCAAGCATAACCTCAAAGAGTTTTTTCTTATGAAAGATGTAATTTGTGACTTTTATCTCGGCGAAAACATCTACAATTCCACAGGCGAACTAATCCAGCGGGATTTTGATATGTTCATGTCTGGGGCTAAGTAGACCATTTAACACAATTTTTGCCTAAAAACCACCTACAATTGTGTAAAGTCGCTTCCGCATTTGCGGGAGCGGCTTTTACATTGTGGGGGAGTTGCCTGAACTTTTGCTTTTGTTACAATGTCACTTGTGTAAAGCAGCGGGGGCAAATGCCGGGCGGTTTTGTCACTTGTGCAAAACGGCCCGGTCTTTTGCCGGAGTGTCTTTTACACTTATGCGAAGAAGCCTGAACATTTGGCCGAGCACCTTCACCGCTTAGGTGATGGTGCTGGGGCATTTGCTGGAGCGGCGTTACCACGGTGATAAAGTTGCTTGGGCTTTTGCGCGAGTGGTTTCACCACTTGTGTAAAGGTCCTCGGACAATTGCATAAGCGCTTTCACCACTTGTGCAAAGGCGCTTGAATTTTTGCGGGAGATGCTTTTACAAGGTGAAGAAGGTGCCTGGACTTTTGCCGGGGCGTGTTGCATTCTTGTGTAAAGGGGCCCGGGCAAATGTCCGAGGGTCAACACCACTTGTGTAAAGGCACTTGATCATTTGCTGGAGCACCTTCACCGCTTAGGTGATGGTGCTGGGGCGTTTGCAGGAGCAACATTTACAAAGTGAGGGGCATGCCTAAGCATTTGCGGGAGCTGCATTTACAAGGTGACATTGATGCCTGGACTTTTGCAGGACCTCCAACCACACTTTTGGGCTGCTTTTCGGGGCTTTTGCCCCCTTTTACCACCAGAGTTTCAGGCGCAAGTAGTCGATGGCCTGGTGCGAAAGAATCCACCAGAGCGTGCGCTTGCCCGCGAAAATCTTCGCGATTCCTGTCATGCCGGGACGGAACCACGGGGGAGTCGCCCGCACGAACTCGCCGCGCACGGCGAAGGTGTTCTCCTGGTCCTTGACGCTTGCCGTCGGGTTCATGAGCGTGGTGCGGAACCTGTACACATAATCGGGACGGCTCTTGATGGCCATGAAGCCCTCGCCGCCAAGCCGCACGTTGTTCACTTCGAGTTCGCTCACGTCGGCCTCCATGTAGATTTCTTCGATGGATGCCAGCTGGAACAGCTCGCCGCCCTGGTTCACGTGCGACCCCACGCGCTTTTGCAGGTCGCCCTCGATGACCACCGCGCTGTCCGATTCGCATCGCACCACCGAGCGCGAGAGCTTGTAGCGCACCGTCTTTAATTTCGCCAGTGTCTGCGAAAGCTTGGCCTGCTGTATGCGCAGGTCGGCCAGCTGCCTGTTCGCCTGGGCCTTCTGTATTTCGCGGCGGTTGTCCTGTTCCTGGGCCATCAGGTCGGCCTCTTCTAGCTTGAGTTCCTTCTGGTCGAGTCGCAAGAGCTCGTCGCCATTGTACACGATGTCGCCCGGCTTCACCTTCACGCTCTGGATGAACCCGTCGAAGGGGGCGCTCAGGTAGGTGATGTGGTCGGTCTTGAGCATGGCCGGGGCGCTTACCCTGTAGGGGATGGGCACCAGTGCCGCAAAAAGCACGAACGCCGTAAGCAGGATGCCCAGCAGTTTTGCCCAGGTGTGTTCGTGGCCCAGCAGCTTGGCTAACCCCTCCCGCGCGGAACGGGCGAACCTCTTGCCGAACCAGCCGCTCTTGCGGTAGAGCTCGTCTATCCTTGCGCTAGTGAGCGTTGCTACCAGGTGGATCTGGGCGGACTCCTCGTCGTCGAAGGGGTGGGCCCCGCGTTCGCAGGTGATTACCGCGATGGTCTCTTCGCCCCGCCTTACCGGGACCGATAGCATGTGCCCCACGCCGTAAGTCTTGCTGTAGTACTCGTGGATTCGGGTGGCGAGCGGGGTGCCGCCGTCCGGGGGCGGGTAGGCTATGCTGGCGTCCTGTTCGTAGGCCTCTTCCATGGCGCACTCCAGGTCGCGCACCACCTGCATCTTGCCCTCGAAATGGTCGGTGTGGCTTATGGCCGCGAGCACCACGTAGTCGTGCTTGACCATGCCGATGCTCACCCTTTCGGCGTGGTGGCGGTCGGCAATTTCGCCCGCGAGTGCGAGTGCCGCCGTCTTGAAAGTCTTCGCCTCGCCGACAACCCGCACGATGTCCAGGACCTCGTTCATCTGCCCGATCTTGGAACAGGTGGTGCGCAGGGCGTTCTGCAGCGCCTTGATGATGGCGCCCTGGTCGAACTGCGGCTTTTCCTGGTTCTGTGCGGTCATTGGACTGTCGGTTAGGGTGTGGTTTGGGTGGAATAATTAAGATTTAAGACTTTTTATCTTTTCCCATTCGTTTCGGTGCTGTATGCATTCGTTAATAATTTTGGATAATTCATTTTCATTAGTTTGCTTTAATGCGAACTGTTTCTTTGCGATGGCTTCATCTAATGAGTTGTTTTGCAATTTGAGATTTTGTTCGGCAAGTGCATTTGCAATGTTAGCTTTTTGGATGAAGTAGGCCATATGGTCCAATACAGAATTGATTGTTTTTGCGTATACAGCATCAAATTCTTTACTGTGGTATGCAAGTTGTTCTTCTAAAAAGCGAATTTTCTTTTCTAGAAGAAAAGACTCTTTTCTATAATATGGTGTTGCTAATTTTTCAATAATAGAGCTTGCAGCGGAATCTATTGATTTGATTATATTGTCGATATTATCTTTTTCCGAATCGTAAATGTGATATCTGAATTCAACATGATGTCGTTCGCTAAGATCTTTTTTATTATTCGTGATTTTAATTATTTTTATTGCGCAAAAATATCCGTTTGAATTCTCTAGGATAATGACATTCCCTGCAACTAGTGATTTGCACCTTGACGTAAAATTAAATGCTTCAGGGATGTTTTGATATTGAGGGAAATCTACGATGTCTGGATTGAAAAATAGGCTTTTGACTCCGTCTCGATAACAATAAATACTGTCATCGCCACATTCACTCCATCGTGTGTCGAATGCTTTTTTGCCGTTTCCTATAATGAAACTGCCATTGTTTAGCGTGTAGTCTAGAATTATAGAATCCTCTAAATTCGTGTTGACAAAAATAGAAGGTTTATTTTGTTGTGAAATGTCATTTCCTTTTGGCATGTGTACCAAGTTGTTACGTTCAAAATAACGTAAGCCAAGAGATTCCACAAAAGACATTTCCGCCAACATTATTTCATTTTTGTGGTTCTCTATATAGTCTGAATACTGTTCGTCTTGTAAATTGGGATTGTCTGTTTTTAAAAATAAAATCAATGCTTTTGAACGCACTGCTCCGAGTGAGATTTTTTTTGGAAACGCATATGTGGTGTATGGATTTTTTTCTCCATCGTCATAGAAGATTTCAGAAGATGCTCCACAAGCGTAATCAATAAATTGATTGTATGCTTTTCGTTGATAAGTTAATGAGTTGACAGTAAAATAATTGCTGTATGAAGTTTTCCAAAACCAATTTTTTAAATCATTAATTTGTTTTTCTGAGGGGTTTGAAATCTTTCTAAAGAATTCCATTATAAAAATTAACTGCATGTTATAAGGCAGGTATTTGTATTTGTTTACATGCAATTCGTTGTGAAGGAATTGTACCGCCTTTTTGATATAGGGGATGGTTTCTCTCGTCGTCTTTGCAAAATCATCTCGTTGGGCTAAATGCTCAATGTCAGTTTGGTCGAAATATAATTTGCCAAAAGAACTTTGAATGCAACGAAATAGAACATTTCTTGGTGTTTTTTCAAATCCGAATTCTTTTAAATCGCGCTGTGTTTTTGTAATTTCATCGGAAAACTTAAAATTGTTTTTTTTGTACGATAACGCATTGACCATCCAGTCAAAAGAAATGTCAACGCCTTTAGAATTTAATCTAGAAAAGATTTCGACGGCTTCTTCAATATTTGCATCATTAATTTCAATACAAGCGATTTTATATTCGATGAAACGACTTGCTAGGGAGTCTGCTCTATCTAAAAGATTGTCGATTTCGTCTTTAGGTATTTTGGGCTCTATGTTTGTTCTAGAATATTGGCGAAAATCACTGCTGCTCAATAAAACGTGAAGCGGGACCTGATACGGTTGCTTCATTACATCGTTACGTGGGTAGAAAAATTCTTCGTTTTTTAAATCGTAATATAAGTTAAACAAAGATTTATACATTTGCTCATCACAAGCAAAACTTGATTTATCTGGGTTTGTCAAGCAACCGAACATTGAAGAAAGTCTTTGAAATCCGTCAAGAACATACCATTTTTGATCATTGTTTTGGGGTAGCTCGAATGGTCCTACTTTACGGGATTCCTCCCAGTTCATTTTTTCTGATGGTTTCCATAGCAAAAGAGAACCTATGGGGTAATTTTTTTTAATGCTGTCAAATAAATCCTTAATATTATCGCAAGTCCAAACAAAATCTCGCTGAAAGGGGGGGACGCAGACTAGCCCTTGCTTGACTTCCGTGATAAGCGAGCCTATTGTTTTGATTTTTGTGTCAATAGTAAGTTTTTTGCACATATTTCCTCTATAGAATTTGTTCTAATTCTGAAGCAATACTACTTAATTCGTTTGGATTCCTAGGCATTCTTTGTAGTAGTGATGTTCTGTGCACATGAGATGATTTTTCGAATTGCAGGGAGAAAGATTCTTTAAAATTTGCGATGCCGGATCCTTTTGACAAAAAATTCCAATTTGCGTCACTCAGGGTAGAATAAAGATTTTTTATTCCTTCTTTCATAAAATTTCTATCGCATGCTTCGCAAAAGACCATTTTATTAGGATCCTGCTCAGAAGTGTAAGACGAACGAAGCATGTTTTTTATTTTAAATCCACATTGCATGTCATAGAAATCCTTCTGCACGTCTGTTAAATGCCGAAAAGCGTTGAACCATCCATTATTACTTCCGCATAACTCCTGTATTGCATCATCAGGCAAATAATTTTCAGCTTCTCTTTTGTCTAAAATATGATATCTTATATTCCACTGACTTAAATCAATTATGGCTTGATCGTATTTATGATTTTCATCATCCGGGAATTCCTTGTCGCTGTCCCAAAGGACGTAATATCTGAAAAATTTGATTTTATTTTTAAATTCTCGTTCTTTCGTAGAAAAAACAGCTTTTGTTGAACTACATCCTCCTAGATGTTGTAGGACTATTTTATTTTTTTCTAAGGCTTTATTTATGCGGGCACTTCCAAAATACTTTATAATACAATTAAGGAAATAACCATCATTTTGAATATTCTCTACATATACATTCACTGGCGAAGAAACATAATCTATGGCTTCTTGAATACTGAAAATTTTTTTTGTAATCTCTAAATGACCTTCTGTGCTAACATCAATAATTTCTCCACGATATGAAGAACTATTCACGGTAGCAAACAAGGATTGTTTGATTATGTTTTGTAAACTTTGGGGAAGTGAAATAAACGAATCACTTTTTAAAGATTTTGGCTTGACAAAGATTGAGTTTAAACCAGAACTAAGGGATATGTAAGAAAACAAACATGTCAACTCTTTTATAGAACCCTTTTCAAAACACGAATCATCAATCCTACAAAGCATTGTTATTCCTTATTCTGTGCTTCAAAAATAGCTATCGATTCTGCCAATGTTTCTTCAAAAACACCTTCTGGCCAGTAATTTACTGAACCATCTTTATTTATTTCGACTGAAACGAGTTTGCTACAGCACTCGTTTTCATCAAATTCTACTGAATAAAGGGCGACATCGTCAACAGAAAGTTTCTCTTCTGCAATTAGTCTTCTTAAGCGTAGAATAAAATTGATGGAGTGGGTTTCTACAAGGTAAGATTTGTTGCAATCATTTTTTGTGCTTAAGGCGATTAATTCTGCAAGGTTTCCATGAGCTGCCGGATGTAAATGCGTTTCCGGTTCTTCTAATACAATAATGGTCGGTTCATCGCATGTGCGGCATGCTCGCGTAACAATCGGAAGGGATTGGGCAATGCCTACGCCAGCATCTGTAATATTTATGTTCAATCTTTCTTCGCCTGGATGCTCAATTTCAATGGAGTAAACCGGATCTCTATCACGATTTACCTTTATTTTCCATCCGTTGAAATTGGTTTCATACCATTGAGAAACTTTTTTTAGAAGTTCTTGATTAACGGTTTTAGAATCATCAATTAAAAACTGGTAATTGATGCGCCCATCATTTTCTTCACAAGATTTAAAAGTGTTTGATTGTAAAAATGTATATGGAAGCCAACGAAATGCTCCAATGTAATCGATGTTGAAACGCAATGCGTTTATAATTTGTTGTGCAAAGAGCTTGTATTTGTCATGACTTGGCGTAATTCCATTAAAATACACTCCTGGAACGGGATTTTTTGTTATAAGATCATGACGTTCGTCGTCCTCACCAGGTTCAAGACCAATTTTTTCGTTTTTGTTTTGAGCTTTCCAGCGTTCTATTTTTGAATGGCCATTTTCTTCATTGACATAAAAAGAAAATTCAAGTGAATTCTCATTGTTGTCTTCAAAACAGAATGAAACTGCTCTATGACGCTGACCATATACAAGGTTTCTCATATCCTCGATATGTAGTTCGTTCTTTGTTGGATCAAATACTTCAGCAGATTGACAATTAAGTGCTGAATGTAAAATGGAGGGTATTTTGAGAATGGCGCTTTTGCCAGAATTGTTTTTCCCAAAAATTACTGTGACGGGTTTTAAAGAAAGCGTCTGTTCGTTTTTGAAAATTTTATACTTGCTAAAGCGAATGTTTTTTATCATATTACCACCTAATGTATATAATTTAGATTTAAATTACCTGTGATGGTTGTTGAATTCAAAATTTTTGATGATTTTAAGAATGATTATACTGTTTTAGTGCGTTAACCATGAAAAGCGTCCCCGGCGTGACACAAATCACGCTAATTAAAAAATGAATACGGTTGTAATACGCCCACGTTCCAGCGGTATACAAAAAAAGTCGGACTGCGGGGCGGGGTGTGGGCTGAATATGGGGGCGTTTTACCCTCTTTTGCGGTGTTTGTGGCAGGAAAAATGTCTTTCTTTATTATCTTTTTCTTAAAAATAAGAACAGATTTTGTTCCTATGAATGAATCGGATGTAAAAGTAAAAGGGCTTGGTCCCTATTCGATTGCGCGGTTGAAACCGCGATTTATGGTGGATGCCTTATCCATCGAGATTTTGCTTTCAAAAAAAGTTTAATAACAGGAGTATGAAATGAAAACGATTAAGAAAATTGGCCTGGTGAGCGCTGTAGCTTTTGCAATGCTTGCGTTCTCGGCTTGCGATGACTCTTCTTCGGCTAGTTCCGACGAAACCGGTACTTCCAGTTCATCGGTAGAAACTTCTGATTTGGATGAGTCGTCATCTTCTGTTGACAAGAAGTCGTCGGGAAATGAATCTACAGAAAAAGACAAGTCTTCCAGTAGTGTCAAGGGTTCCGAGCCCGCCGAAGTGTCCAGTAGTTCCGCAAAAGAAACAAAGAATTCATCTGACTCCAAGAGTTCAAGTTCTGTAAAGACGGATGATTCTTCTAGCAGTAACAAGGATGTGTCCAGTTCGTCGGTTAGTTCTTCATCTAGTGAAAACCAAAGTAGCAGTTCTTCAGTGAAACAATCTTCTTCGTCAGTTGCTTCGAGTAGCAGTGAGTATAAACCCTACAATCATCAAAAGGTTTTTTCTTCTGATAGTCTTCTTTCCGGTGCTTATAAAAAATTTACAGATGAACGCAATGGACGTATGTATTATTATCTTACAATTAACGGGAAAAATCAGGATGGCGAGTCCGCTTCTGTAACGGTAATGGCAGAAAATCTGAACATTGGGGAAATGGTCGATGGAACAAAGGAACAATCGAATGATTCGAAAATTGAACGTTATTGTTATAACGACGATACAACGAATTGCGATAAATATGGTGGACTTTACCAATGGGCGGAAGCGATGCAGTTGCCGAGTGAGTGCAATACCAAGAGTTGTGCTGACAAAATTAAGCCGAATCACCAAGGAATTTGCCCAAAAGGCTGGCGCTTGCTGACATACGACGATTTCTACATCGTTGTTCATGCAGACGGGAACGTTAATCCCCTTGTGGAGGGGGTGCGCGCCCAAGGGTTCGGTGGACATAACTATTGCGGATATAGTTTGATTGGGGCTGGATATAATTGGGGTTATAAGTTTAGAGCTAAAGATGAGTCTGCTTATTGGCACTATCCAGAAGAAGGTCATTCTAACGATGTTAATATTGCTTCTTTTGTTGGTCTTCAAACAAAAAGTTCGACTTCAAATAGTACACAGGATACATACAAAACGCACGGATTTTCTGTTCGCTGTGTAAAACAGACTGATTTAAATAATAATAAATAGAAATAAAACTATAAGTTTATTGGAGTCGATATGTCTAAAAAAATCAATAAGAAAAAAATTGCGCCTAATAATTACAAAATAGAGTCGCTTGAACCTCGTTTGATGATGGACGCTGCGATTGATTATGCGCAGTTTGTTGATAATTATGATCAAGTCGACTCAATTGTTGAAACACAATTGAATAGTCTGCAATCCCCTGATTTGAGTGACCTTGGTATAGAAGGTAGAATTCAATCTATTAAGGATTCTCTCGGTGATTTGGGAAGTGATGCCGAAACAGCGCTGGGTTCTCTGTACGCTCAACTCACATCGAGACTCCAATTGATGGCGGAGGATCAGGGCGTTCTGAAAGATGACCAAAACAATATAGTCAGTGTTGATGCTCAAACGCTGAAAAATACACTGAATCAACTCTTTATTGAGAATTCTGACCAGTTGGCTTCACTGAATATTGGTTATGAGGCTACTCAGAATGGCTTTAAGTTGACATATTCTCCCGAAGCAGAATTGATTGCTTTGCCTCAGGAGGGGTTGTCTTCGGGCGGTTATATTTCTGGTGTAGGTTCCAATAATAATTTAGGAGCGAGCGCTAAACTTGACATTGTATTCGATTTATCTGACGCAGATGGTAATGGCCTGGTGGATTCTGTCGAACCCGCTTCTGTTGTTGTTCGCGATGTTAAAGCCATAATAGAGAATGTTGGTGGGACGGCAAAGTTTATGAACTTGTCTGTTTCGGAAGAATCTGATTCCGACACTGATTTGTTGCTGAAATATAGTGATAATGCTTCAGGAACTTCATCGGCTGTTCATTTGGAGTTCAGTGTAGATGCATCGAGTAATGATAATTTCCCGTTCGCATTTCTGGGCAATATAGGAGTAGATAAGGAAGAAACGGGAGCCATTTCTGTTAGTGTGCCAGAAATGCAACTCAAAAATGATCCACAGTTTGAAATATTTTCTCTTGAAAAGGCTTTAAACACAATATCTTCTTCTTTCTCGACAATTCCTTTTATCCGAGATTTTGAATTTGGTCCAGAGGAAAACAAGAAAAAGATCGTTGAGTATGTGGAAAATCTGCAAGAATACTGGGCCGATGTAGCACTTGCAATCAATGGCGCAATAAAAAACGTAGAAAACACTTCGAATTATTCGCTAGATTTGAATAATGTTAAATCGTTCTTTGATATTATCCTTCCGAATGCCCAAACTGTTTTGTCTTCCGTACTTGGTAATCTGAAATTGGAAGATGCAAATGGGCAAGAAATAAATTTCCTCGAGAGTGTAACGACTTCGTTGAATGCCGTGAATCTTTCCACAACAACTCCAACTAGTTTGTATCTCACTTTAAGTCCCAAAATTGAAAATATTGCAGGATCACTCAATTTTGGTTTATTGGAGTTGAGCGGCTTGGATGTTGATTGCACTATGAGTGTGAAACTTGATGTTCGTGTGGATGCGAATGATAATACGCTAATATTTGATGGCTTTAGTTTGGACAAGTTTAACCTGACTGTCTCGAAAGAAGGTATCGAAGACCCACTTTCCTTGGGGTTATTTAGTGCTACCGTAGTAAATGGTAATTTTAAACTGGAAGTAAAGTATGATTCCAATAATGAGAGGGGTCTTGAAGCTGATCCGACTTTCACTGTTGAGTCGTTAATCTTGAAGAGCGGCGCCGTAGAAGTTGCTAAACTTCCGCAGAAAGAGAATGATGTTTATAGGTTTGGTTACGATTCCTTAACTGAAAACTGGGTTGTCCCAGATGAAATCAAGGCTTTTGCCTCACTTTCGGGTGAAACCCTCTCGCATCAAGTAGTTGCATATCTTCAATCTATGCAAACCGCCCTCCGCAAACAGCTGGAAGATAATGTCAAGATGGATTTTTTGGGCGGTTCTGTCGGAGAGGTTGTGAATGTCATTGATAGGATAGATAAGGTTGTTTTTGGCTCCGATGAAAATGCAAAAGACGGCTTGCTAAAAGTCGTTGAAGGCAGTAAGTATATAGCAAATTTCTCTAGTGTCGAGGAATTCGTTCTTGTCTTCAATGAGGCTTGGGAAAGAGTGTTTGGCGAATCGAATGCCTGTAGCTTGTTCCTGTTAGGGGATAATTCTCCAAATCCCATAAGTATGTTGGTGTCGAGAAATCTTGCTACTAAGGAACTTGAAACTAGTTTGCCTGATGGAAAGCCTGAAAATTTTGAATTTGAAAACTTCAGATTGGTTTTCAATTTACTCTTTACAGAAAGTAAAGATTTTGACTTGAACCTTGCAAAATCGTTTGGTGAAGGATTTGCTAATGTTGTTACATACGGCAACGTGTCTGCGGGGTGTAGTGCCGGAATTTCTTTTAGTCTAGATGTGAATTTTGAATATCAGACAATAAATGATGGTAATGGCGATGAAGATGCTACCACATTGGAGGATATCTTCGGCGCAAATTACGTGGCCAATAATGAAACTTGTTATGAATCGATAGTTTTTGACAGTTTGTCTTTCAACCCGACAAGGACGGATGTAAAACTCGATGATGTCCCAATGCCTACTTTTGCATTTACCTTTAAGGTGGATGACAATTTAGTTTTGGTCAATAGCGATGATATAAAGACATCTCCTTTCAAATATGTCGATAAGGTTGACGGTAAGGAAAACGAGTTTGTTTCTTTGACGGCAACAAGTTTGCCGATGATTGAGTACAATGAAAATATTAAGAAGCTCATCATCACATCAGATAATAAGTTTGACATTGAGAGCTCCGGCAATGCAGACGCTTTTAGTGAACTTAAATTGGTCAATACCGTGCAGCAAACATGTTTTGCGGCATCTTTTGGTGCAGATAGCACACTTACTTTAGCTTTGTGTGGTGTGGGGAATGTGACCAATGTCGAGATAAATCTCAATAAGAATAAGATATTGGATTTCGCTTTGGATCTTAAAAACAAGGGTATGTCCGATACGGATGATTGGGAAAAATGCTTGGATAAGTATTTGTCCCTGCAGAAATCGAAGGAAGACCAGTTTGGCTTGAACGGAGTGTTGTCGACAGGATCTTTGGAAGCCGGTCGTTCCATTAAGAACACCTATGGATTGTATGTTGTTGACATTAATGAAAGTACGGGCGAAATTTTATTCGGATGTGATCCTTCTCTAATAAAGGGATACAAAACAAAAAGAGACGGCAACGAAATTAAAATTGATTCTGATTATTATACGCTTGAATTGAACTCTGGATTCAAATATATGCGTATGTCAGGCGTGTTGAACGCTTCTGGTGCCATTGGTAATGTGGCGATTGAAGTTAGTATTCCATCTCTGCCGGATGGAATAAGTATCGAAGTAGATTCAAAAAACTGCCTTACTCTTGAAAATCTTGCCGATAAGATATACGAAACCATAAAAAATACAGATGTTGATTCTATAAAAAAATTGAGTAATTTTGTCAAGTCGGTAGTTGTCATAAATGACAAAATTGTATTCAGTGTTGCTGATGGTGTTTCGATAAGTTCGAGCAAATTGGGCATTAGCAATGCTTCGCAGGGCGATTCAAGTGATTTTAAAGTGATATATACCGGTGGACCGGATCCCTCTGTAGATTTTGAAACATTGTGTAGTGGCTTGACCAAGACAACGAGTGTTGTCGATGTTGTGGAGGCTATAAATAACATAATCAACCCAAAGGCGGAAGGCTCAACGGAACGTGACTTTACAAAACCGACGCTCTATTGGAATGATGCGGACGGCAATGCAATGGATCATTTGGAGTTCCGTTCGCAATGCGAATTCTCCTTGGTGAATGTCGGTGCGAGTAAAGTCCTTGAAATGCTTGGCTTTACCGCAATGAAGTCAAGCTGTTGCGGTGAAAATGATTACCGCATTGTGGGTAGGACTCTGCTGGGGATAGATTGGTCTAAACTGATTAATTTCGCTGATGGGGCGAATGTATCCTTTACTGCAAATTTGACTTTTGAGATTGGGAAAGATGTGAAGGTGGGGGCTACCGCACCGAGCCTCAGTCTCGATCAAAAGACAAGAACTATTGTATTAATTTCGCCTGTAGGAGAGAATGATTTTGTAGAAGGTGGTTTTATAAAAAATGGGGATGAATATTTCAGAATAGTAAAACTCAATCGAAATAGTGATGAAAAAATTGTTGGTGTTGTGGTTTCCGCTGAATCTGTAAGAACCGAAGATTCTATTACTACGGTGGCAACTTGGGCTGCTAATGCTAATTTGAAATATGTTGCTGCGGTGGATGCCACGTTTGCTTTCGTAGATGCAAACCTTGTCGCATCAGGATCGGTTAGCGCAAATATGACGTTCATGGCTGAAAAAAGCGCTACTCCCAAAATGGACAATGATTCCTTCTTGAGTAATTGGGATTTTACGGCAACCTGTGATGCTACATCTGACCAATTTGTTATAGGTGGTGTGGTAAAAGCGCTTGGCAAGACTGTTTATCTTGGTGACAATACGATAACACTTGTTTCAGAGAACAATGGCTTGCCAACGATTGAAACCAATTTTGGTGAGCTTACATCTGCCATAACTTCGGAATTTGCCAATCTGACAAATTTTTCTGTGCAGAATGTTTATGCGTTGCTTGATGGTTTGGTTGGCAGATTGACAGAAATTGCTAAAAATAGCAATGTCAAAATTCCTGTTATCAACAAGTCTGTTGGGGACTTGGTGAATGTGGCGAATGATATTCGCGATATCGTTAGCAAACTGCGCAACGACAATATTACGAGTTTGCAGGGATTAAGTGACCGGCTGAACAAGTACCTGACAGACTTTAAATTGATGGTGCCGCAGAATCTTCCGCAGGAATTGGAGCAGAGTGTCGCTCAAACAGCGAGGGCCTTTGATATTAAGGTCGTTGGAACGGATATTGTGTTCGACATTAACATAAGCAAGGCCTTCAGTGCTGTTCACCAGTTCAATTTTGGAGGAACAACGGGGGGTATTAGCGGAAATGCTAACCTCAAGGTGACAGGTGATTTCTGGTTCAATGTCTCGGCGAAGATGACCACAGGGGATTCTTTTGATTTTATACTGGAAGATTCCGTCAAGTTTGGAGCCAATGTCAATATTGTCGGGGAGAAACTCTCCTTTAATCTAGGAATTGATGGCGGAACATCGAATATTGAAGGTTTTGATGCCCTGCTTAAAAACTTAATTACCGTCGGGTCGGATAAGGCAAACTCCTTTGTGGTAGGGAAAGCTGCTTTGGTTGGGGAATTTGGACGGCAAAACATATCCTTAACAAAGTGGGAACTTCCTGATGACGAAGAAGACGCAATACCCCTTATTCCGTCTTTTGTGGTTCCGATGTCCATTTTTGGCAACCTGCCTATCAGCGTATGCGGTTACGAACTGGGGAACATCAAATTCGGTAAGTGGATTAATGCCGAAGGAACTGGAAATGTTATTTGTGCTGACGATATCAATAGTTTGAGTTCCTATCTTTCTGATGTAGATGAATTTGTGAATGCTTGGCTCTCAAATCATAATGTGGAGCCTACTGGTTCCGTAAATGTTGTCGCTAAAACGAACCAGGAAGGTTCGGTACTTGGATTGCCTGAAGTAACACTTCTTCTGAAAGAACAGCAAAAGGTTGATATTGATAGTGGCACACTGGTTGTTGATGTCAGTGGCGTCTATGAGCGTATTGCGGCGTTAGTTGATGGAAACCTTGACTGGTTTGATAAGATTAAACTTGCCGTTACGGGTTTGAACAACCTGCTGGATTCTTTGGAATCCAGCATCAATGGCGGCATGATGAGTGACATCAAGGATGTGCCTGTGGTGGGGAACGCCCTGAGTGGTGGTGTAGACTTCTTGAGTAAACTTAAGCAGCAAATTCTTGAGCCGTTCTCGAACTTTGTATATGAATCGACTGGTATGACTGCTGAAATGGTTGCGCAGAAGCTTAATGACCTTTTTGGTTCTTATGCGCAATTGTCTTCGGATTCAACACTCTTGACAAAGCTGTCGACTGAAAACGAATGGCATAAAGAGGGCAATGGAGTTTATTATAAGCAGGGTTCTGACTTTGCCGAATGGTTCTTTACTTTGGGAGGAACATATTCCTTCGGTAGTGATATCGGACTTGACCTTGGTTTCCCCGGTCTTGGCCTTGAAACCAATGCCGGTGTTGATTTGAGCCTAGAATGGAAGCTTAACTTCGGCATGAAAGTTTCCAAGGATGGTGGTTTCCAGTTTATTTTCTATGATGAAAATGATGTGAGCGTTGAAGTCAAGGCTGGCATGAATGGAAAAGTGCTTGGAAAAATGGCGGGGCTTGGAGTCGAACTAGATCTTGACAGTTTAAACAAATCAAGTAATGCCTCTCAGTATGAAAAGGGAGTTAATTTGAAGTTTGGTCTTGATATAGACCATGAATCCTTGGGGAATGATCTTGTTAATGTAAATCTATCGGATATTTTGGGCCAACTTCCTACATTTACGCCCTCTGCTACGGTCAACATGGTTGTCGGTCTGAAGGTCGGTATTGTTTCTGATATCAAGGGCGATGCACCAAAGTTTCCGAATATTGATGGTCAATTTGAATTTGTTTGGAGCAAAGATGAGGGTATAGAAGTCCTGGGTTTCAAGGATTTCCAGTTGGATATGGGCTCGTTTATTGGTGGCGTTCTTGGACCCATTGTTTCCAAGATCCAGAAGGTCGTTGAACCGCTCAAGCCACTTATCGACTTCCTTACGACTCCCTTCCCGGTTCTTGATGACTTGGGTATCATCATAACACCGCTTAGCTTGGCAAAACAGTATTGCAAGGGAGAATTTAGCGACGGCATGGTATATGCCATCAAAGACCTTATTGCATTAAGTGAGAAGGTTGCCGCATTTGGTGATAAAAAAGAGCTGAAAATTAATCTAGGTGGCATGACCTTGATTGGCGGCATGGGTGGAAAAGATGCTGCAGAGGCGTTTTTAAATGGTAATACATCTATTTCTGATTTTTCAAAAGTGTTAGAAGATGCCAGTAATGGGTATTTGCCAACATTAGATAACGTAAGGAGTGATGCGTTTTCAGCTCTTTCTGGTAATGGTTTACAGGTCGGTGATGGTTCCTGGAAATTTATTTGGGATGAACCAAAGGATATCTTTAAGTTATTGCTTGGCCAGGATATCGACCTTGTGCATTACAACATGCCCAAGCTCAGTTTCGATTTTGACTGGGATACATTTATCCGTATTTGGGCTCCGCTTGGAGTCCGTTTGGGAGTATCTTTCAATGCTAGTATAGACCTTGCCTTTGGTTACGATACCTTGGGAATTCGTCAGTGGGTGGGCAGTGACTATAAGGATTTTAGTCGCCTGCTTAACGGATTTTATGTGGATGACCTTGACGATGCTGGCAATGACAAGAGTGAACTTTCGTTCTATGGTGGCCTAAAGGCCTCTGCTGAACTGAATGCTGGCGTGAGTGCTGGTGTGGGCGGTGGCGTAGGCATCAATGTCGGGTTTAACCTGTTTGACCCGAACAAGGATGGCAAGGTTCGCTTGAACGAAATCGAACGGATTTTCAAGGAAGAAGGCCTGTTCGGTATGTTCGACGTGGAAGGCAAGATTACCGCCAAACTCTATGCCTACCTAGACTTGTTGTTCTATACCAAGAAATGGAACATTACGGACGATATCACGTTGTTTGAATTTAACTACGAACATACGGTGAAGCCGATAATGATTTCAAAGTCGGGTGACGATGTTGTAGCGAATATTGGTAGCAACTCCTCTAGCCGAATGTCGACGGATGATGTCAATAATTCGTTGGACGATGGTGATGAAACGTTGAATGTTTCGATTACTGGTGGAAATACAATTTCCGATGGGAAAGACCATTCCGAAACTATTGATGGTACAAAGGGCAAGTTTATTGTCAATGCAGAAAATGGCAACGATAAGGTTATTATTTCATCCATTGATGACGCAGATTTTGATATTGTAATCAATGGCGGTGATGGTGACGATTATATTGATTTGTCTGGCTTGACAATGAAAGATGGCCATGTGGTTTATATCAATGGTGGAGCCGGTGCCGACACCATTATTGGTGCTCAAGGTCTGAATATTATTTTCGGCGATACGGGTGTGATTCGTGTTGATGAAGAAACAGACGAACAGGGGAAAAAAGTACATCGCTTTGTTGCCGAGGCGAAGGTTGATGCCAATAAGGCCGGTGGCGATATTATTCTTGGCGGTTCTGATCGCGATATTATCTTCGGCGGAGCCGGTGATGACCAGATTGATGGCGGCAAGGGAGACGACTACATCATTGGCGATGGCGGAACCTGGTCTGTTGCTATTGATGAAGAGTTCGTGAGCGCGATATCAGATGATGAAAAGAATAATATGACGCCCGAAGAGTATGCTTTGAGGGTGTTGCATAATGCTAGGACCGAAAATGATTTGCTCACAGATACTGCCCTTGTCGCCCATACGGAAATAAGCTTGAGCGATGGTGGGGATACTCTTATTGGCGGTGAAGGTAATGATGAAATCCACGGCGGTGGCGGCGACGACCATATCGATGGCGGCGCCGGTAATGACTTGATCCATGGTGGAAAAGGCCATGATCGCATTCTTGGTGGCTCGGGCAACGATACTATCCATGGTGGCGAAGGCATGGATATAGTCTTCGGCGATAGAGTTGCCAATTCGATGGATGTCGCTGCTCCATTTGCTGTTGATGGAGCAAACAAGACGGCTGCATTCAGTCAGGAATTCATCGAAGCCCAGTTCAAGGATGGAAATATCGTTGTTTCTCCAAATGAGTTTAAAATCAAGCTTGTGGATGAAGATGGAAATCAATTGACTCCGTTTGTGAGTGAATTGGAAAATAAATATCAGAAAAATAGTAATGGGGAACCTGATAACAACCTAATTGATAATAGTTTGATTCAGTATTCATTTGATGAATTGTCGTCAAGGGGCAATGACACCATCTACGGCGAAGACGGCAACGACCTGCTCTTCGGCGATGGTGGTGCTACGGCTGGTGCGGCAGATGAGATATATGGCGGTATCGGCAATGACATTATCGACGGCGATGGCGGTAACGACACTATCAAGGGCGGTATAGACAACGATATAATCTACGGTGGTGCTGGCGATGACACCATTGATGGCGGCGCTGGCAATGATAGCCTGTATGGTGACGAAGGCGTAGAAGCGTATGATATTACGGATGCCCGAGAACTCACCAGAGATTCTGACGATGATGACAAGGAACAGGACAAGCTTGTCTTTGGCGACAATCTCGGTCTTCATGGCAAAATCTTCGCTAACGCACAGAGCAACAATAATGAGTCGGGCAATGACATCATCTTGACTGGACCGGGCATGGACTTTGTGGATGGCCAGGACGGTAGCGACACGATTACCGTTAAATTGATGGGCGATAGTACCACGAACTATGCGAATGTCACGGATACGGGAAAAAGCGGTTCTGATGTCCTCTTTGTCGAAGGAACAGAAAGTGTTGACACCCTGCTTCTTCGTAGGAACAGCGACGCGGAAGGCAATCCGGGAGATCTCGGCCTCGTTGCCTTGCTCCCGATGACTGTCGACGATTTGTCGAACTCTGAGGGCGAATCTACGGGCGCTAGCGAAACTGTCCAGAACAACTTGAACTCTAATATCGAAAGAGTGAACTACACTCAGGGGATTGATGTTCTGAATGTCAACGGAAATGGTGGCGACGATCGGTTCTATATTGATGGCACGGCCGAGATGACGAATGTTAACGGTGGTGCCGGTAACGATTCGTTCCAGATTGGGCAGCTGTATAACTCCGAGCGTACAGATGATGCTGCCTCGGCTAGGGTCCAGCCTGTCGATGCCTTCCATACCGAGAAGACTAACGAAGAATCGTATTTGAGTGATGGCGTTTCGAGTGATACCACTTTGAATGTGGAAGGCGGGTCCGGTGTAGATACATTTGCCGCATTGAACAACGCTGGCACATTGAATATGACCGCCGGAAAGGGCGACGACATCTTCAGTGTCTACACATTCCTTAAGGAAAACGGCGAAAACTTCGACCGAGGTGCTGTCCTTCTGGATGGTGACAAGGGCTTTGATACGCTCAATGTCCGTGGGACCGATGCTGACGATGTGCTTGTTGTGACCAAGGAAGGTTTGCTGAGCGACATGGTGGCCATCAAGGCTGCGGGCGTTGAAAGCACTCAATTCGATGCTGCCGCTGGTGATGATATGTTCTATGTCGTGGGCAGCAAGTCGACCGATGTTACTGAACTTAGTGGTGGCAAGGGCAACGATACCTTTAGCATGGGCGGTCTCGATACGGAGTATAATCTTCGTAGCGCAAATACCGATGGCCAGAGCGTTGATGTCAAATACGAAATTGTTGCAGATGCAAATGCGACCACGGGCGATTGCGTGATGACTGAAAACTTTACGGTTGTCGATAGCGATAGCCAGCCGGCAGTATTTGTCGTTGCTAAGGAGAACGGTGATGCCGAAGCGCCTTACCGCATCCAGGCATCCGCAGAGGTTGTTCTTGGTAACGAAAACGTTGATGCCACATTCTTTATTGGTTGTGCTGGTCTTGCGGAAGGACAGTCTATCGATGTTACCATTAGTGCCCCGATGCTTTCCAATGCCGACTTTAACCGTGGTGATCGCGGATTCCTTATTGGGACCTATGATGAAGAATCGAACGCGATTGTTTACGCAACTACAAGAATTGTCCATTTTACGGCCAATACTGTTGGCAATCCTATCGAGGTGCATGTAAAGGCTTGTGAAGACACCTTGATTGAGGAAGGAACATGTAAGGCTATTGCTATTTCTAGTAAGCTGAATTCGGGCGTTGTCTTGTCGAAGTCGGTGACTTCTGTGGGACTTGTCTTTGCGGGTGAAGCGAGGGAAAGTGCTGTAAGCGATTTTGCTGCTAGACCGTTGGTTGCTACGCAGGAATTTACGGTTGGTGTAAGCTCGGAATTCAAGTTGAATATGATTCCGGTGCCTAAAAAGGCCGATGGATCGCAGGGTGATGTAGAAGAGGAAGAGGTTGTTGAAACTGCTGATGTTGAGCGTGAGTTCACCTTCTATGTCAATGGTGAAAAACAAGATTGGGTGATTGACACTCATTATACACTTGTTGACAATGTCGTTAAGGTAAATGATTCGGTTTTTGATACGCTTTCAGAAGGTGACAAGCTGGTTGTGAGTGTCCGTTCTAATGAAATGCGTGTCGACGATACCAGGGTGGCACTTGCATACGAAGATGTGCTTGTAAGCAGTGTTCTCGTGGACGGTGCCGAAATCTTGCCCACGGCAACGAGCGGCCGATACTACGAGTTGAACGGCAATATCATAACCTTCTACGATGCTTTGACTAAGCGCCCGACAACAATTCATGGCGTCGTCAGAGTAGAGGCTGAAATTCCAGAAGAGTATGATTGGGAAACCTTCGGTCAGGGTGATGTTGCTGCTGTTGAAAATCAGAATGAAAGCCTCTTGACGATTGAAGCTCATGCTTCTGTGCTTGCAGAATCGGGTGCAAGTAGCTTCACGAGCGTTTCTTACGATGTGACATATAACAAGCCGATTGCCGAAGGTGAAACGGTTTATGTGAAGATTACTCCGGCTAAGCTCCTTGCAAATTCTGGTGCAGAAGAAGATAGCCAGCGTTTGTCTATCGCTTGCGATGACTTTACCACGCAAGAAGATGGGTCGATTGTTGTCAGCTTCAATAGTTCGACTCTCACGCGATCGCTTACGATCACGACGGTTTCTGATGGTGAACAAGACGAATATGGCTTGACGAAGGCCCAGAAGCAAAGCAAAGTGATTAATGAAATTGACGGACCCGTTTATGCATACGGGTTCGGCAAGAGTATTGACTTGAATGCGGGTGACCCTGCCATGCTGAAATACAAGCATGTCATCGAGACTAAGGATGGCGTTAGGCAGGCGTCAAACTTCAATGAACTGAACAACTTTGCAGAAGACAAGCTTTATAGCCTTTCTGTGGGTGATGATGGACATCTGTTCATTGACTTGACTTCGATTAGCGATGAGCAAAAAGCCGCTTTTGGGGCAATCGGCGTCGAATGGGATGCTGAAATGTCGCAGGAAGCCTTCTTGGCGCAGTTTGAAGGTAAAACATTCAAGTGGGTTGTTACGACGACAAAGGATGTCGGAACAGCTGCTGAAGATGTTACAGAAAAAGAAACAAGCGTCGCGGCTGAATGGTCTAGAATTAAGGAAGCAAGGTCATTCGTAAATGGCGTGCTTGAACTTGTTTTGGACGAAGCGGTCGTTCTGCCTTCAGTTGGGGAAAAGTTTGCCCTGATTTCTGGCAATCGGGATTCCCTGTTTGTTGACGAGATGGCGTCTGTGGACCGCTTGTTTGTAAATAACCAGCAGGATAGTGTTGATGCCCGTGCATCGCTTACTGGGTTTGTGAATAACAATAGGAATGAAGCCGAAAAGAATGTTGATGCCTATGACTCGCATGCGGTTCGCTTTACCCATACGGAACTTGAAGCGTTCCCCGAAAAGCAGCTTGCAGCAAATGATGATCCTCTGATGATGCAGAGTGGCATCACTGCGGCGCAGATGGAATACGCCGAGTACAATCTGGGCAAAGGCAAGGATACTGTTGATATTAACAAGACGCTCTACCGAGAAGATGCTTACAGGACATACACGGTAGTGAATACGGGTAATGTTGCAGAAGATTCGACTGCCGGGTTTGGGGCTCATCTTGGTGATGCGGGAATCGCCGCTGAAAATGCCGCTAACGGTGCTTCGTTCAATGATGGCGTTTACCATTACGGCTTGACGCCTATTGCAAACAATGGTGTTAATGTTGTTCGCGAAGAATCTGACACCAAAGTTTACTATGTCGAAGCGATAATCAAGAAGCAAGATGTTCCCCCTGCTGAAGCCGATAATTTTGTTACCCAGCGTCGCGAGGTAAAGGGCTCGTTCTCGAACCAATATGGTTTCGATATCGAATATGATTTTATCCTTGCCGAAGGTGAATATATAGACGGTTTCCGTTTCTATCAGGCGGAGTTCGATGACGATATCAAGGTGAATAGCTACCAGGCGGACCATACAGGAAGCTTGATTTGTTCCGGGACAATTTCTTCACAGCAGCCTGAGCTGAACCAGGGTGCTGTTACATACAGCTATATAATAGATTCGGATGATTCGAGTTTGTTCGTGTCTCGGATGGAAGCATTTGATTTGCTCAAGGCTACAGCCGACAACATCCACAAGGATGCGCCGAACGGCTACGAGTTCACCATGTTCGTGGATGCCACGCTGAGCGACGGCAGCGTTCAGCGCCGTGCCGTTTCTGAACTGACCAGTAGATTGTTCTCGATTTCACGGGACTTTACCTTGACAGCGGGAATTTCGATTGTATCGCTCAAGTTCGCCTATGGCTACGAGGGCGACGGCCAGCTGGTCATCAACGCGCAGTCGGGCCACGACAGGATTGACGCTTCGAGTACGGATGTGACCCGCAACGATATGGTCGCATTTGGCGGTCTCGGTGATGACCACATTAGCATGAACAAGGGCGGTATAGCTTTCGGCGATCGTGGCCAGGTACTTTACGATAATGGCCAGGTGAACGGTGTGGATATCGGCGATACGGTGCTCGGCTCCACGGTTGTCAACATTGATACTGAAAATCCCGCGTTCATTGACGACTATACTACTGGAATCGGCAAGACTCCGGGACGCACGGCCGACGAGAAGGGAAACCCCGTACACCGTCTGCAGACGGACGGCGTGAACCGCGATGCCTACAGGATTCAGTCGGTAGATGCCGAAAATGGTGGCTCCGACATGATTAAGGTCGGTGGCACGAATAGTGTCGTTGTCGGCGGTGCTGAGAATGATGTAATAGTTATCGGTGGCGACAAGAACGTTGCCCTGGGCGACAATGGCCGCGTGAAATACAATAACGCCGGGAATGACGAAGCCGTTTACGGCGACAAGCTTGGCCTCGGCATGCATATTGTCGAAACGACCAACGACAGTATTGGCGGGGTAGATAACATCGTTATTGCGGGCGACAAGAATGTTGCCATGGGTGGTGCCGAGGGTGATTCTATCCGCATCACGGGGGCAGACAATGTGGCTATCGGTGACGGCGGCCGCTATACAATCGAGGAAACTCGACTGTATGCCGAAAGCAAGAGCGAACAGCATGGTGGTCAGGACTTTATCAGCACGGGTGACGGCAAGAATGCCGTCATCGGTGGAACCGACAATGACGTAATCCGCACGGGTGCGGGTAACGATGCCATTGTTGGCGATGGTGGCAAGGTCATTATGGACACCGACCGCAATGCGCTGATGGTCTCCAACGAGGGTTACAATGTTGGAACCGACCTGGGAACGGCCGGTGTCGATGACATTGATGCGGGCAACGGTGACAATGT
>NZ_FRBF01000024.1 GCF_900142545.1 Fibrobacter sp. UWT2
TGTGCAGGTCTAGGACCCTCTGCCATTCCTCTTCTGTGTGTATTTTTGTCATGCAAACCTCTAAAGTTGTGTCCAACTTTTGGGGTTTACGTCACCTTTAGCTTCTCGTAGGCTTCTATTCCCGCAGCATCGCTTACCTTGTAAAAAACGTTCACCGGAGAATCACAAGTCAGCGCGTACTGACGCCCTACCGCTTCTTGCGGATAAATTTCAAGACCGCTTGCAGACTCTTCTACAGAAGAAATGTAGACAGGGACCATCTTTCCACCCATGGCGAACGGGTTCAAGATGTAGTTGCCATTCGGTATGTCGACACCATTCGTATCTTTTGCGATCGCATTGGCATAGACCACATCCAGTTCTCCAGCAAAGCTATACCCAGCAAGGGCAACTGCCAGTGTACAAAGTATTTTGTTCATTCCTTACCTCTCAAAAAAAGCACAACACATGTTGCACATACATAATCTATAATTTTTTTAACAAAAAAAGCCCCCGGCTTTTGACCGGGAGACTTTTTTAAGTGAATTCTTTTTAAGAATTTTTCCGTGAGCAAAAAGCGACCGGTATTAACCGGTCGCGATTGCGAGAGAATCGGCTCCAGAGTAAGGATTCTGGAGAATTTAGCCGATTCGGTCTGTTAGACAGCGCCCTGCCACTTCATGGCATCGGCAACCTTGAGGAAGCCAGCGATATTTGCACCCATGACGAGGTTGCCCTTCTGGCCGTACTTGACAGCGGCAGAGGAAGCAGCGGCGTAGATGCTCTTCATGATGCCTTCGAGCTTCTTGTCCACTTCTTCGAAGGTCCAGGAGAGACGTTCGGAGTTCTGGGACATTTCGAGACCGGAGGTAGCCACGCCACCAGCGTTAGCAGCCTTGGCAGGTCCAAAGAGAACGCCAGCCTTCTGGAAGGCTTCGATAGCTTCCGGAGTAGACGGCATGTTAGCACCTTCAGCAACGGCCTTCACGCCGTTAGCGATAAGGGCCTTGGCACCTTCGAGGTCGAGTTCGTTCTGAGTTGCGCACGGAAGAGCGATGTCGCACTTGACCGTCCAGACACCCTTAGAACCTTCGTGGTATTCAGAACCCGGAACGAGCTTGGCGTATTCGCTGATACGAGCGCGCTTCACGTTCTTGAGGTCGAGAACGATGTCGAGGTTGATGCCATTCGGGTCGTAGATGTAGCCGTTGGAGTCGGACATGGTCACGACCTTGCCACCGAGCTGAGTTGCCTTCTGGCAAGCGAACTGAGCAACGTTACCAGAACCGGAAATCACGACAGTCTTGCCCTGGAAGGAGTCGTTAGCGAGGTCCTTGAGCATTTCGCGAGTGAAGTAGCAGAGGCCGTAACCGGTAGCTTCGGTACGAGCGAGAGAACCACCGTAGGAGAGGCCCTTACCGGTGAGAACGCCCACAAATTCGTTGCGGATGCGCTTGTACTGACCGAACATGTAACCGATTTCGCGAGCGCCAGTACCCTGGTCACCAGCCGGAACGTCCGTGTCGGCACCGACGTGCTTGCAGAGTTCAGTCATGAAGGACTGGCAGAAACGCATCACTTCGTTGTCGCTCTTGCCCTTAGGATCGAAGTCGGAACCGCCCTTGCCGCCGCCCATGGGGAGCGTGGTCAAGCTGTTCTTGAAGATCTGTTCGAAGCCGAGGAACTTCAGCATGGAAAGAGTAACTTCGTTACGGAGACGGATACCGCCCTTGTAAGGACCGATAGCGGAGTTGAACTGCACGCGGTAGCCACGGTTGACCTGAACGTTACCCTTGTCATCGAGCCAAGGTACGCGGAAAGTGATCACGCGTTCCGGTTCGACGAGGCGGTCGATCACGCCGTTAGTTTCCCAAGACTTGTCCTGTTCGAGGACCGGGTCGAGGGATTCGAGGAATTCGCGGACAGCCTGGTGGAAGAGGGCCTGGTCCGGATCACGGGCGACGACCTTGTCATAAACCTTCTGAAGGTAAGCATTCTTGATTGCCATTTTTTATATCTCCGTTGAGAGTTTGATTGTTAATGTTTTCAACGGCTGTAAAGATAGCAAAGACGATTGGAAAAAAGTGAAAAACGGGCAAAAATCTTCAAAAACTTACATTTTTGTAAGTTACTTTTTTAACAGAAATCAAAAGTGCGTTTTTTCGTAAAAAATTAAAGGGCACTATCTCAAAAACTTACATTTTTGTAAGATTTGATATTTTTATAACAAAAGTAAAATTTATTTTACAAACAAGAACTACCAAAACTGTAAAAACAAAACCCCGCCGAACGGCGGGGCCTCATTAAATGGGGCTATTTACGGAAATATTAGTAAGACTTCACCGTAAACATTTCACTGACTCGGGCAGACATCACGCGGACGCGGAACACACCCTTGCTCTGGATCTTGAACTGAAGGTCGCTACCTTCGCTCTTGAGTTCCTGAACAAGCTTACCCGTGAGGTCGAACACCTGCACCTTGAAGGGCTTGCGTGCAACCTGGGAAACACTCACCAAGGAACCGTTAGAAGTCAGGTTGAAACTCTTGGCCAAGGCAAGACGTGGAACGATAGCTTCGATGGTATCCTTCTTCGTCGTATCCTTGACAACCGTATCCTTCTTCGTCGTGTCCTTCTTGACAATAGACTTGATGCCGAGATCTTCGTCGGTCTTCGGAGCCTTCTTGCTCAAGATATAGCCGAGAGCGCCAACGAGCGGAGCGTTCAAGTCAACGCAAACTTCGTTCGTCTGCCAGTTGGACGTATTGCCGTCATGGTTTCCGCTAGTAAAGTCGCCAGCAATCATACCGCCCAAGAGCTTGTTCTTTTCGGGAGGATTCGGAGCACCGCCGACTTCGACGCCAGCGTTTTCGTTAGCATAGTAGCCACGATGGTGCGGTCTAGACGGAGCATTTGCGCCGTTCTTGGAGAAACCGACCACGTAAGACTTCTTGCTGCCGTTATCGCCAAGCAAGTAGCTCACGTTCTTTTCGATCATTTCCATGTGTTCGTTCGTGTTATTGAACTTGTCAGACAAGGCGTACAAGAAAGCACCACCCGACGGAACACGTACCGGGAACTTACCCGAACCCATGCCATTGGGATTCTGGAAAATCTTGTCCTTGGCCTTTTCTTCGTAGATCAAGTCCAACACGCCGATGGCTTCCTTACGCATGCCATGCGGAGTTTCTTCGAACACGGCTTCGGCCATCACGGCAGACAGCGGCACCACGTTACTGTACATAAAGTGCGTGCCTTCGCCCAGGCTGAACTTCAAGTTATCATAACGGTCAATAGCGGCTGTCTTGTAAGAATTTTCACCGGTAGTGCGGTAAAGTTCAAGTTCAGCAAGGAACGGGCCGTCTTCCCAACGACCATCCCACCAACTGGATTCATAGAAGCCCTGAGAGTTCGTAACGCCCTTGTGAGACTTGGCGTAAGAATAGGCAGTCTTTGCAGCCTTCAGGTACTTAGCCTGATTTGCCGTATCAGGGTCAACACGAGCCATCACGGCAAGCATAGCGGCGGCAAGGCCCGAAGTAAAGCCATCGTTTGCGTTACCCGTAATTGAACGCGGTTCACCACCTTCGCCCGAGCCGAGCTTGCTCATGGCACCGGCAGTCACCCATTTCTGGTGGTCTGCATTACCATCGCCCTTGACCGTCACAAAGTTGTTTCCATCGATGGCAGCCTTTACCCAGAAATCTGCTTCGTAGCGGAGTTCTTCGAGCAGGTCACGTACCTTGTTGGGCTTACCGCTCTTCATGGTATAGTTGTTGGCTTCCTTGTAGTCGGTGTAGTCACCGGTATAAAGGTCGTAGAAACCTTCGGTAAATTCGGCATAAGCCAAGGCGAGCACATAAGAGGCGTAACCCTGGGACTGACCATACATCACGTGGTCACCGCAGTCAAACCAACCGCCGCTCACGTCTTTACCGTTATAACTATCCTTGGTAAAGCTAGTCGGGTTGCTCGTGCCATCCAAAATCCAGTTGGGGCCCTGGCCAGAACGCTGCGCACCGAAGAATCGGGTTGTCATCCACGCAGCTTCCACATAGTCGTCGGTGCTAAGTGCTGCAACAGCACTCGTCGCAGCCAAACCAAAAACGGCAAGGCCCGACAAAAGGTATTTTCTACAATTCATGACTTTCTCCAAAAATGACCACACCGCAAACCCAATGCCAATATAGCTTATTTTGGAGATTTTTCACACGAAAAGAAAGTTTACAAGATAGTATCTATCAACGTTTTATGTAAAATTCCGTTACTAAAAATAACCTGTTCGGCATCTACGAACTGCATGGGAGTTCCGTCAATATGGGTCGACTTGCCGCCAGCTTCTTCGACAATCAAGGCTATGGCTGCAATATCCCAGGGGTAGCTCATGGTCATCACGAAGCAGTCCAGGCGCCCACAGGCGGTAAAACAGCCCTCGATAACGGCCGAGCCAAAGCATTTGACGCGTTCGAAGGTTTCGGCTTCTCGGGCAAAATTCTTGGAATTCTGGGCGTTGATTTTGGCCACCTCGCCCACGTTAAAGTCACCGTTGCTCACAATCGCATGCACAGGATCCGATTCATCACTCACATGGATTGGCTTGCCGTTCATGAACGCTCCCCCGCCCTTTACGGCCGTAAAGAGTTCACCCAGCTTAGGCAAGTTCACCACCGCGACAAGCGGCTTGCCTTCAAAGTGGAGCGCAATCGAAATCCCCCAGAACGGGATTCCACGGCTAAAATTCACCGTACCATCGACCGGGTCGATAATCCAGCGGTAACGCGGATCCGTGCCCTCGATAATTCCCGCTTCTTCAGTGCGGATCGAATGTTCGGGAAACGCCTTGCGCAGGCCTTCTACAATCAGTTTCTCGCTTGCAATGTCGGCACGCGTCACCACGTCCTTCTTGGACTTGTACTTAATATCGCCCAGATCCTGCTGGATTTCTAGACAAAGAGCCCCCGCCTGTTTAGCGAGAGCTTCTGCGACTTTCAAAAAATCATCATTATTCATTATTCGTTCTTGTATGCACAGCAACGGAAACCGATGCTGGGAGACTTATAGAAATTCGCCACCCCGCGGTAAGAAACATGTTCTCCCGTAAGGAATACGACTTCAACGTGGTCAGGCACATACTTCATGCCGTTGCCAATCTTTTCGAGCCATTCGTCGCCACCCTTCTTGTATTCGGAATAGGGGGCGTAGTCCGTGCCCACAGAATTACCGTTGGAATCCTGCACATCAAAGAACTGCAGGCTGTCCGTGAAATCTTTCTGCGTAAGCACCTTATACAAAGTCCTCGAGGTGTCCGCTGCAAAAACCGTATCCACCTTGGTACCTTCGCGGTAAAGGTAAACAGAATCCGTCGTGTAGGCAAGACGCGTAAAGACAGGGAAACTGCGTCTAACGCACTGCGCCTGCATTTCGCGCTCTATGCCGCCCAGAATCTTGTACGAGCCACCCTTGAGCACGGCCAGCGTATCTTCGGAGCGGCCATTCACCCATTCCTGCAACTGGCCCGGCAAATCACGCACGCCCATGGAATTCATGCAGCGAGAAGTTCTCTTCGACACATCCATCGCAGTGATAGAATCGTTGGTAGACACGTTGCAATCCGTAATCAAGAATTGCAGCACATCCAGCGTATCTTCCTGGACAACGCCGTAAGCAAGCTTTCCACCCGAAAGGCAAACCAGTTCCCAGTCGCGTTCATTGCAAAGGCTTACGTTGAAACCATCTGCTGAGATCGCTTCGCAGGTCGCCAAGGCTTCGGAATGAAGCACGTTAGTCATAAAGGCGCCGGAATCGTTCTGATGCTCCAAGCGTTCCATGCAGAACAACGCCGTCGTATCGGAAGCCTTCACCGGAACAAAACCTTCGGGACATTCAATTTCGTTCGCAAGCGCCCCTGGCGACACCACAATAGTATCTACCAGAGCCACCGAATAGTAACCCGACATATCGATGGAGCGGATTCGGATAATCAACGTATCTCCCGGAGAAACCCAGCGAATGGTGTCCGTCACGAAGTTTCCCGTCGAAGAAACCTTCATCGTATCATCAGAAAGCTTGTACAGCTTGCTGTAGCGGTTCGAGCCGCCCGCATAGGCAATGGAATCCCACGTTCCGCTGCAAGGGTTCAAGCGTTCAATCCTGTAGGTCTGCACCGTATCGTAGCATACCTGGAAAAGGCAAGTATCCGGAATAGTCAATACGGAATCCACACCGATCCCATGATCCCTCTTGTACGGATCGACACTTCTGTTCCAGAAAATAGCCAAACGGTTATTGCTATCCAACCGTGCCGTTTCAGGGAACAAGGAATCCTTAATCGTAAACAGCTTTGTTGGCATCAAGGGCGCGACAGAATCCGTCGTCATGAAGTTCTTCCAGAACTTGTCGGATTCGTTCTTCGAGACATCCCACGAAGAAATCGTAACGGAATACCTGGATTCAGCCTTCAGGCCTTCGACAATGAGACGGAACACGTTGGAATCCAAGCTTTCCTGATTATAGCCCTTGCCGTCCGTGACCATAATGCGCAGGTAGTTCTTCACCCTGTCGCCATGGGACACCGTATCGACCCACATAGAATCGTTGTTGGCCGTGATTCGATAATGGATCTTGAAGGTTTCGCCCGTGGAATCAATTCCGTCCGGCGTTTCAAGCTTTACCTTGAGATTCCGGATATCTTCGTCCTTGTCCTCGGTATAGAATTCAATGTTGTAGCCGTAAATGGGCCCCGAAAGTTCATTGGGTTCGTAGTAATTCGTCTGGTCGGTAGACCTGGACCATTCCATCAAGTAACCCGTCGTCCACATGGAATCGGTAATGGTCACTACGGACGGATCGATCTTGTCTCCAAAATGCAAATAGACTCGCTGCACCGTACCGGGTCTTCCGCTGGAATAGTCACAGTAGATCGCCACCAAAAGGCTATCGCGGCCAGCCTTCACGAAATCCTGAATATAAGAGGTCACGTCAATGGTATCGAACAGGGATTCCGTTCCAGAAGGGAACTTGAAACTGTCGGTAGCCTTCGCAATCTTGTCGTCGTTGACAGTCTTTGCCGTGTCGCCCACCACCGTGGAATCCACCCACAGGTAAATCGTTTCGAGGTTTTCCGTATCGATCGGATAACGGAAGCGCACCTTAAAGCAATAGGATCCGCTGTCGGCGTCTTTTGCACATTCCTGCAACACCGAGACATCCGATATTTCACGGTCAAACAAAAATTCTATGGAACTGTCGTCATCGGAGCAGCCCGCAAAAAAGGCGGACAAAGCAACAAACAAAGCAAAAAGCGCCACACGCAGTGTATAAAGTCTAGACATCGGCCATAAAATAGCAAAAAATAATAGTAGGAAGTAGACTGTAGGCAGTAGGAAGTGGTTAGTTAATAGCAAATACAAAAAAACCGACGGTACTTGTGGTACCGCCGGCTCTAAACGATTCAAAACCGATTAGTTTTCTTCCGGGTAGACAGAAACTTTCTGACGCTTTGCATCGAGGCGTTCGAACTTCACCTTGCCATCGACGAGAGAGAACAGAGTAAAGTCTCTGCCCATACCAACGTTGGTGCCCTTGTGGAAGTGAGAACCGCGCTGACGAACGATGATGTTGCCAGCCTTGACGACTTCGCCCGCATACTTCTTCACACCAAGATATTTGGCGTTACTGTCGCGGCCGTTACGTACTGAACCTTGACCTTTCTTATGAGCCATGGATTATACCTCCTTAGCCTTACGCAGAGAGTTCTTCTTAACCTTGGCGGGCTTCGGGAGACCCTGGGCAATCTTTTCCTTGCGAGTCAGAGGCACATTCTGCACCTTCTGCTTGGCGAGGGCAGCCACGCGAGCGCGGTTGCGATCGATAACCTTGGAGTCGACCTTTGCGGATTCTGCGCCGGAGCGAAGTTCCGTAACCAGCACCTCGGTATAGCCCTGACGATGACCGTTACGACGTTCGTAACGGGTACGGCGCTTCTTCTTGTAAACGATGACGGTGTCATACTTGCCGTGGGCAAGAATTTCAACCTTCACGGAGGCGTCGTTCAGGACAGGGGTGCCGATTTGCACTTCTTTTCCTGCGAAAAGAAGAACGGACTTGAGCTCCAGTTCGGAACCAACAGCGGCATCGAGCGTGGGGACCTTGTAAGCCTTGCCCAGCTCAACTTTATACTGGAAACCACCTGTTTCAACAATAGAATACATTTTTGTAATCCTTTTTTGGTTGCTATTGGGACCCCAAATGTAGCAAAATTTGGAAAAATGTAAAGACAAAAGCCCATTTTTTTCTAAATTTCACCTCAAAATTTCATAAAGGAACCTCGAATGAGCAAGATTTTGAGCCTTGATGGCGACTGGCAGATGATTTGGGACACCGAAGATGCCGGTATTTCTAATCGTTGGTACGCTACTTACCCCAAAGACACCCAGGAAGTGCAAGTCCCCCACATTTGGGAAAGGGCTTTTGACAAGCTCTTGATGTCGCACGACTGCGCCTTCTACTTCAAGCGTTTTACCATCGATGACGAAAAGCAGGTCGCAAAGCGCATTTTCTTGCGTTTTGAACGCATTGCAAGCCACGCCACCGTCTGGCTGAACGGCAAGCTCCTGGGCACCCACTTTGGCGCCTACACTCCTTTTATTATTGAACTCCAGAAGGCCTTGAAACTCGGCGAAGAAAACGTGCTCTGCGTACGCGTCGCCAACATGGGCGCCCTCAACAGCCGTATCGACTTCGGCCGCGAAAGTGCCGACGGCGCCGACGACCGCTTTGTCCACCCGGGCGAACTCCCGGTCGGCCTCCCCTGGACCCAGTACCCGTTTGGTGGTATCTTTGGCCATGTGGACCTGATTCTCGGTACCGCAGCCTTTATTTCTGACGTGAAGCTCGAACCCGATGCCGACACCCAGCGCATCGCCTGCGAAATCAGCTTCAACAACCCCCGCGGCTTCCAGACCAGGCTCCGCGTGCTCATGCGCAACCCCGATGGCGACGTTTACGAGCAGTTCGTGAACAACCTGAAGCTCGACAAGGAAAACATGACCCAGCGTTTTGTTTTCGAAGTCAAGGAACAGCAGCGCCACAAGTTCCAGTGGAGCCCCGAACACCCCAATGTCTACGCCATTGAATTCCAGATGGAAATCAAAGCCGGCAAGGAAAAGGACGGCAAGGAAATCAAGCGCGCCGAATACGCGTTCCCCGTGGTGCGCACCTTCGGTTTCCGCAAGTTCGACTGTCTTAAGGGCGACTACTACCTGAACGACCAGATTTTGAAAATCCAGGGCATCTCCTACAACCAGCAGTGGAGCGAAGGTGGCCTTTGGACATTCGACAACCCAAAGCTGGAAAAGGACCTGCAGGCTGTGAAGGCCGCCGGTTACAACGCTATCCGCAGCTGCGGTGCCCCGCTTTCGAACCAGGCCCTCGACATTTGCGACAAGCTGGGCCTTATCGTGTTCCAGGAATTCCCGATCCACACCATGAGGTCTACCGCCCAGGGTCTTGAAATCGTCAAGAAACTAATCAACGACATCGTGGCCGAACAGCACAACCACCCCTGCATTGGCGCATGGGTCATGGGTGCCGAAAACGGAACGCTCCTATTGCAGAACGGAAACAAGCTGTTGAACGCTATCAGCCCGGTGGACATGACTCGCCCGGTCATTAGCAACCTGAACAGTATCTACATCGATAACGAAGGCAACTTCCGCAAGGATACCGGCAAGCTCTTGCCCGTGTCTGTCGACAAGATTTCGACCTACGCCACGCTCCGCATGAACCCGCGTATGACGCCGAATGCCGCCTACACGCACTTCTTGGCTCACAGCTTCGACCGCGACGCCGAAGAAATTTCCGTGCCGGATACGGGCCTTGGCGATAGCCACTTCCAGGACGAAGAGGAAAATGTAGTCAGCGACATCAACAACAAGATGCTGGTGACGCTCAAGAACCACACGCTCCTCCCGGAAACGGCAACCAACATCAAGGGACCGCGCAGCTCCAAGAACCAGAAGGCCATCAAGAACGCCATCAAGGCAATCGAAACCTTCGTGGAAAGCGACATGTCCATTTGGAAGGACTACAAGAGCTTTGTGGCCGACGCCAACCGCATCGCCATCAAGAGTAAGCTCGACCAGATTACCGCTCTCCAGAGCAACCCGCAGATTGCAGGTTTCTTCCTGGACCAGTGGGCCGACTGCGGTACCGAATTTGACGGTCTGTGCGACGAAAACCGCGTGAGCAAGGGCTTCGAAGATTTCTCCAAGGAAATCACGACTCCGAGCCGTGCTCTCATCAGCGAACTGGAACACGTGGTTGCCCCGCAATCCGAAATCAGCTTCCAGGTGACGCTCTTGAACAACAGCCGTTACGAAGACGTTTCTGTTGAAGTCAAGCTGGTAGACGACAAGGGCAAGGAACTTGCCACCGACAAGATTTCCCCTGAAGAACCCGCCGGCAAGACGAGCCTTACGCAGATGGGCATTTGCACCATGATGGCTCCGCGTGCCGAAGGTAGCTACAAGTTGCAGGTCACGCTCATTAACGACGGCAACAAGATTCATACGACCGAAGAAGACTTGATCGTAATCGCCGAAGCCGACGTGAAGAGCGCCATGAAGAAGGTCTGCTTCTTGGACAACAGTGAAGAATCCAGCGACGCTCTCGCCGCACTCACTGGCCCGGAACAGGTGATCTTTACCGCCAACTTGAGCTCCTGGCCCGACGAAATCCTGGACAAGATTGTAGACGTGGTGAAGAACGGCGGCAAGACTCTCTTGCTCTCCGACCTCACTCAAGAAGATATCGACTACATGAACCAGAGCCACCAGTTCGACTGCAACATCGAATCTCACTGGAGCACGGGCGCAAACGAACTCAGCTTGCACTACCTGCCCAAGGGTTCTGAACTTGCACCGGTATTCGGCGAAGCCTCTGTTCTCGACAGCAACGCCGCCGCCATCATGCCGAGCATTTCGTTGAACGAACTGCCGGGCGCCAAGGTGTTCGCACGCTCTGTGACCCTGAAGGACGGCGAAGTCAAGACCGGTTCTGACCTGCAGCTCTACCCGTTCGGTAACGGCAAGATCATGTTCAACCAGTTCAACGTATTCGAAGGTCTGGAAACGAACGTGCTCGCCGACAAGCTGTTTGCGACGATCGTGAACTTGCTGTAATCGCTTAGAACAAAATAAAAAGGACTCGGCGCTCCCCGAGAGAGAAGGAATGCGCCGAGTCTAAACACCCAAGTCCGATACCTTGCGACTATAAACCCACGTCGCGGGTAAAAACAAACCTGTACGTTACTAACTTATACTCCAATGTGATGAAAATCAAGTTTTACATTGTAAAACAATTGAAACAATCACGTAGAATACACAAAAAAGGATAAAAACGGCTTATGACTTGCTCCAACTTGAAATATTCCAACTTGGAAGAATACTCCGACCTTCTGGCCAGAAACGCCCAGAAGGCAAGCAAGACGCTCCGTACCCTGCCGGGAGAAAAGCGTAGCGCCGTGCTGAATCGCGTTGCCCAGATTTTGCGCGATCGTAAGCCAGAAATCCTTGCCGCAAACAAGATTGACCTTGAAGCAGCCGCCGGAAAGCTCGACGACTCGAAGATGGACCGCCTGACTTTGAACGACGCCCGCATCGAGGCCATGGCCAAGGGTGCCGAAGAAATTGCATCCTTTGCAGATCCGCTGAACAAAGTGCTCGAAAGCCGCGAACTCAAGAACGGCATCAAGATTAGCCGCGTGGCAGTGCCTATCGGTTCCGTATTCTTTATTTTTGAAAGCCGCCCGAACGTAACGATCGATGGCGCTTGCCTCTGCTTTAAGGCGGGCAATGCCGTAATTTTGCGTGGCGGTAAGGAATCTCTGAATTCTGCCAAGTGCCTCGCCGGAATCTTCCACGAAGCCCTCGCCGAAGCAGGCATCGACCAAGACGCCGTACAGCTCGTGACCGAAACGAGCCACGACCTGGTGGGCATGCTCCTGCAGCGCAACGATTGCCTCGACCTCGTGATTCCTCGCGGTGGCGAACGCCTGATCCGCGCGGTCGTGGAACAGAGCAAGATTCCCGTGATCAAGCACTTCAACGGCATTTGCCACGTGTACGTGGACAAGTCCGCCGACATGGACAAGGCGGTGAACATTCTGATCAACGCCAAGACGCAGCGCACCGGCGTGTGCAACGCCATGGAATGCGTGATTATCGACCGCCATATCGATGATGCCACTACCAAGAAGTTGATCGATTGCCTCGCCGACCGCGGCGTAGAACTCTTTGGCAACAAGGACGCCCAGAACCACGACAGTCGTATCAAGGACATTGGCGACGACAGCAATTACCACCACGAATACCTGGCCCTCAAGGCAAGCGTCAAGTTCGTCGATAACGTAGCCGAAGCCTGCGACCATATCGAAAAGAACAGCAGCCGCCACACCGAAGCTGTGGTCGCCGAAGACACTAGCGTCCAAGACTACTTTGTCGCGAACGTGGACAGCAGCAGCGTGATGGTGAACGCCAGTACGCGCTTTGCCGACGGTGGCGAATACGGCCTCGGCGCTGAGGTGGGTATTTCGACCGACAAGTTGCATGCCCGCGGCCCCATGGGCGTGGAAAGCCTCTGCAGCTACAAGTGGATTCTCCGCGGCAATGGCCAGGTGAGAGGTTAATCATGAAATTTGATGAACTGATTAAAGAGATTAAATTCGAAGTCGTTGTGGACGGCGTTGCACTTGCCCCCGCAATCGTTCAAGATGCAGATAAGGGCGATGTTCTCATGATGGCATGGATGAACGAAGAAGCACTCCGCCGCACACACGAATGTGGCGAAATGGTGTTCTGGAGCCGTAGCCGCAAGGAATACTGGCACAAGGGCGACACCAGCGGAAACGTGATGACCGTCGTGGAATGGGCCGCCGACTGCGACAGCGACGCTTTACTCTTTAAGGTTCGCATGCAGGGTCCGCAGGTGGCTTGCCACACGGGTGCCCGCAGCTGCTTCTTTAAAAAATGTGAAAAATAAAATGAGAAATGTGAGATGAAAAAAATTCTCGCACTATTGCTCACGATGGCGATTTCGGGATTTGCCCAGGACCGTCACCAGATGGGTAGCAACTACTACGCCTACCCCACTCCGACCGCCAAGTATACCAAGGCTCCCGCCGGCTACAAGCCGTTTTACCTGAGCCATTACGGCAGACACGGCAGCCGCTTTCACCAGCCTGCCGACCATTACCATGCTCTGTACAACACGCTCGCCAAGGCCGATTCCTTAGGCAAGCTCACCGATTTGGGTAAAAGCCTGCTTGAACGCGCCAAGTACCTGGACGAATACGCCGCCCCGCGCGCAGGCGATTTGACCCAGCTCGGCGTGGCCCAGCACCAGGGAATCGCAAAGCGCATGGTCAAGAACTTCCCCGAAGTGTTCAAGAACGATGCCTACGTTGAAGCCTACGCTAGCACTAGCGTGCGCTGCGTCGTTAGCATGGCCGCATTCCTCGAAGAACTGCATGCACAAAAGCCCAAGGTCGAGATTCACCAGGAATCGGGCAAATACTTGATGAGTTTTATCAGCCCGCTTGATTTCGGCAAAATTATCAACGAATCGAACACGCCCGCATGGCAAAAGGAAAACGAAAAGCTATACAGCCATGTGAATCCGACACGCATGATGCGCGCCATATTCAACGATTCCAACTACATCAAGAAGAATGTAGACGGAGGCGATCTTTTAAGCAAGATTTATGAAATCGGAAACAGCCTGCAAGGCAGCCCCGAAATCGAATTCAATTTTGACGATTTGTGGACCGACGAAGAACTCACCGCTCGCTGGCACGCGCAAAATGCCTGGTGGTATAGCGTTCTCGGCAACAATTCCTTCGCCAAAAAGCAGGGCCTCGAAAACGCACGCCCGCTCCTGAAAAACGTTCTGGACGAAGCCGACAAGGTGATTGCCGCCGACACGACAAAGGCCGACAAGACTGCCAAAAAGACAACGGCCACACTCCGCTTCGGACACGATACTGTAATCATTCCGTTCGCCGTATTGCTGCAATTAGAAAACGGTTCGATGAATACCGGAATTGAAACCGCCGACATGGAAAACCTGCACAAAGTCTGGCGCGACTACGAAATCACCCCGATGGCCGCGAACGTGCAATTTATCTTCTACAAGTCCGCCAAGAAAGGCTCCCCCATTTTGGTAAAGGTGATGCTCAACGAAATCGAGCAAAAACTGCCCGTGACATGCGATACAGCAACAGTAAAGAACTGCCCCGCCGCGCCATATTACCGCTGGGACGACGTAAGAGAGTTCTATAGAAAGTAAAAGAAAAATCCCCCGCATCCGCGAGGGACTTTTTGTGTTTAAGGGTTCTCGAGTACTTGGTTTTGTCGCGGACGATTCTAGTCCGTAGCGTTGCTCCGTTCTGGGAGCCGTCTATGCGGAGCGTTCGCATTCTTGCACTTTCCGTTGCGGCATCGGCAACCTTGCCCGCCGCTTTCGCTCTGTTTTTAGCCATAACGGCCTCCTTGAGGGGCAAATATAAATTATTATCTTTAGGCAGTAAAGGGTTTAAGGCTTCTTTTGAAAGATTCCATTGCAGATAGTATTCGACGTCATGGGTTCAAGCGCCTGTTGCTTGCGGTTTCGGGCGGTCTAGATTCTATTTGTCTGGCGCATTATTTCATCAAGAATCGCGAAGCGCTCGGGATTGAATGGCTGGGAATTGCGCATGTACATCATGGACTGCGGGTCGGAACAGCCGACCGCGATGCCGCATTTGTTGAAGCTTTCGCGAAAAAACATAACATTCCATTTTTCTTGAAAAAGCTAGATGGCGAAGCGCTAAAAAATGCCGAAGGGTCACTCGAAGAAAACGCGAGAGAAGCCAGGTACAAAGCATTAGCAGAAATCACTCAGGATGACTCATTTCTCCCGCATAAAACCTCATACCTCAAAGGGAGCGTAGCGACCGACCTCATTCCTCATACCTCATTAGTCATTGTAACGGCGCATCATGCGGGCGACCAAGCGGAAACCATGTACATGCGACTCCGCCGAGGAACAACGCTAGCAGGCCTCAAGGGAATTCAAGAAGTACGAGGCAACATTTACCGTCCTTTTCTGAATGTGACTCGAGCGGAACTTCTTGCGTATGCTCGTGAAAATAATCTTGAGTGGTGCGAAGACGAAAGCAATTCCGATGTAAAATTCGCACGAAACAAGGTGCGGCACGAATTTCTCCCGCAGCTGGAAAAAGAATGCCCAGGCGCTGCGACGCAATTGTGCAGAATTGCCCAGTTGGCAGACAAGGCGTATGCGAAAGTAATTGAAGAATGCGACGCGATGTTTCAAGAGACCCTTCCCCTGAAACAAGTTCAGGGTCAGGGTGACACGGCTCCATTCTCACACCTCAAAGGGAGCGAAGCGACCGACCTCACACCTCATACCATCATCGCTTTGAACAAGAAGGCTCTCCGCAAAATTCTGCGGGAGCATGCCTGTACGGACTTATCGGAAATGTTCCGTTTGTGGCTTTCGGAGCAGGGTTTCCGCTTCCCGATTGGGTTCTTCTACGACCAAAAAGAGCCCGCACATCTTAAAATTCCCGTACGCGCCGCTTACCGCAAGCGTTCTATCGTCAAAAACGGCTCAACCGTCTTCATTTGCGAATTTGAAAGCGTCGAGGCAGCCCTAAAATTTGTATCTTGCAAGTGAACGTATAAAAGGAATTTATGAGTCAAGGAAAACCTACTCCCCCCTACCGTAGCAAGAACTTTATCATTTTGTTGGTGATGATTCTTTTGTTGTTCGTCATGTTCCCGCTTGCAGGGAAAGACGGCGAAAACAACATTACGCGCACCGAATTTTTGGCCATGATGGGCGACTCCACCAAGGTCATTACCGAACTTTCGCTCCAGAAGACCCCCGATGGCGTGATTATCGAAGGTAAACGCGAAATGAGTGCCGAAGAAAAGGCTGAAGCGAAAAAGAGCCAGAGCGCTCTCGCCCGTTTCACCAAATCAGCCGACAACGGCAACACGAAAGCCTTCCGTAGCCACATGCTCGAAGTGAGCAACGACCAAATTACCGCCTGGGAAATGTTCAAAGGCGTCAAAGTCAAGGTCATTCACGAATCCAGCACCTGGCTCGACACGATTGTCGCATTCTTGCCCGCAATTCTCCTGATCGTATTCTTCTACCTGATGATGAACCGCCAGATGGGTGGCGGCGGCAAGGGTCCGTTCAGCTTTGGCAAGAGCCAGGCAAAACAGTTGAACGGTAAGCAGAAGACCACCTTTAATGATGTGGCCGGTTGCGACGAAGCCAAGCAAGATTTGCAGGAGCTCGTCGAATTCCTGAAGGACCCGAAAAAATTCGATTCCCTCGGCGGACGTATTCCGAAGGGAGCTTTGCTCGTTGGCCCTCCGGGTACCGGTAAGACGCTCCTTGCCCGCGCTGTTGCAGGCGAAGCAGGTGTACCGTTCTTTAGCATGTCCGGTTCTGACTTTGTGGAAATGTTCGTGGGCGTGGGCGCTAGCCGCGTGCGCGACCTCTTCGAAACCGGCAAGAAGAACGCTCCGTGCATTCTGTTCATCGATGAAATTGACGCCGTAGGTCGCCAGCGTGGCGCTGGTCTCGGTGGCGGTCACGATGAACGCGAACAGACTTTGAACCAGTTGCTGGTGGAAATGGACGGCTTTACCGCCAACGAAGGCGTGATTTTGATTGCAGCAACCAACCGCCCCGACGTGCTCGACAAGGCTTTGTTGCGCCCCGGCCGCTTTGACCGCCAGATTGTGGTGGGACTCCCCGACCTGAAAGGCCGCGAAGAAATCTTGAAGGTTCACCTGAAAAAGCGTAAGGTTCCTCTGGCCGACGACGTGGATGTAAAGGCTGTCGCAAAGGGAACTCCTGGTCTTGCAGGTGCAGACCTCGAAAACTTGGTGAACGAAGCCGCCCTCTTGGCCGCTCGTTTCAACAACAAGAAAGTCACGATGCTCGACTTCGAAGAAGCCCGCGACAAGCTCAGCATGGGTGCCGAGCGCCGCACGCTCCTGATGACCGACGAAGAAAAGCGCCACACCGCTTACCACGAAGCAGGCCACGCTTTGATGACGCTCTTGTGCAAGCATTCCGACCCGCTCCACAAGATTACGATTATTCCGCGTGGACGCGCCCTCGGCGTGACCATGAGTCTGCCCGAACGCGACCAGGTAAGCTACAGCCGCGAATACGCCGAAGAACGCATCATGATTATGATGTCTGGCCGCCTCGCCGAACTCATCTTCTTCAACCACCAGAGCACGGGCGCCAGCAACGACATTCAGCGCGCTACTGAACTTGCCCGCAAGATGGTGACGGAATGGGGCTTCGATGACGAAATCGGACCGGTATGCTACAGCCGCACCGACGGCGAAGTGTTCCTCGGCCGCGAAATTAGCAAGCCGAAAGAAATGTCTGAAATGATGGCCGAAAAGATCGACAACGCAGTGAACAATCTCATCAAGCGTTTAGACTTGGCCGCCAAGAAACTCATCGAAGAAAACAAGGACAAGCTCATCGACCTTGCCGAAGCACTATTCGAATTCGAAGTGCTTGACCGCGAAGAAATTGACCGCGTGATGGCCGGCGAAAAACTGACCGGCACCAAGAAGAGCCGCCAGTACAAGGCGCTCGAAGAAATGGAAGAAAAGAAGAAGCGCGAAAACACGCCGCCTCCTGATCCGGGCAAGCAACCGCCGGTAGCACCGGTCACTGATGCACCCGTAGCAGAAATCAAGCCCGCACCCGCCGCAGGAACCACTCCTGCAAAAGACGGCGATGCCCAATCATCTACTGTAGAATCTCATCAGGAAAATTCGTAATGTTCAAAGAAGTTCTGGATCATAGTCGCTCTCTCCCTTGGAAAATCGGCAACAAGGTTCTGCCTTGCAAGACCCCGCTGATCATGGGTATTGTGAATGTGACTCCGGACAGTTTTTTTGACGGCGGCAAGCACAACAAGCCTGACGCCGCTTACGAACATGCCATGATGCTTTTGGACCAGGGCGCCGAAATTCTAGACATCGGTGGCGAAAGCAGCCGTCCGGGAAGCGCCCCTGTCAACCTGCAAGAAGAACTGGACCGAGTCTGCCCCGTGGTAGAACGCCTGGCCAAGCTCGCCAAAGAACGCGAATTCTACATCTCGGTCGATACGGTCAAAGCCAAGGTCGCCGAAGAAACCATGAAGCTCGGCGCGCACATCATCAACGACATTAGCGCCTGCGCCATGGACCCGAACATGCTCCAGACCGTCGCAGACACCAAGGCAGCCGTTGTGCTGAACCACATTCGCGGAAATTTTGGCACCATGCAACAGGACTTCAAGCCGTACACGAACGTAGTACAGGAAGTCCGCGAAGAACTCTTGTCGCAGGTAAAAAAGCTTTTGGACCTCGGCGTCGAACGCGAAAAGATTTGCATCGATCCGGGTATTGGATTCGGAAAAACGGCGCAGGACAACATCGATTTGATGAAATCCACCGAAGAATTCCTGAAAGACGGCTACCCCGTTCTCATCGGGACCTCGCGCAAGTCCTATATTGGTAAAATGCCCGGCCTCGAAAACAGCGACCGCCTGATTCCGACCGTTACGGCAGGAATCGTTGCCGTACTCGGTGGCGCCAGCTGCATTCGCGTGCATGACGTGAAAGAGGCCAAGGAATCCTTGTTGTATTTGGAGGCGTTAAGAAATGATTCTGTTTAAGCTATTCGGGATTATCGATGTGCGTCCAGCAGATATTCTGGACGTGCTCCTGATTTCGATTATCATTTACTACATCTTCTTGCTGTTCCGCGGTACGCGTGCCGCCCAGATGATTTTCGGTGGATTGCTCTTGATTCTTGCCTGGATTATTGCGCAATGGTGGGAACTCCATACCGTCGTGTGGCTTATCAGTAACCTTGCAACCCTCGGTATTATCGCTCTCGTGATTCTTTTCCAGCCCGAAATTCGAAGCGCCCTCACCCGTATCGGTCAGGCCGCAAGTAAACTCGATTTTCACAACCTGTTTTTCCATTCCAGCGGTCTCGACGAAATCACCAAGACCATCGCAAGCGCCTGCCAAGACCTGGCAAAGACACACACCGGTGCGCTGATTGTGCTTGAAAAGCGCGTAGGCCTGCGTAACTACGCCGACACCGGTGAAATCTTGGACGCCCGAATCAGCTCTAGACTTTTACGTGCCCTCTTCTTCCCGAATTCCGCCTTGCACGATGGCGCAGTCATCATGAACACCAAGCGCATTATTGCCGCCGGCTGTATCTTGCCCATGCCCACGGGTAACGCCGAAAAAGAAGCGGGCTACGGCATGCGTCACCGCGCCGCCAAGGCATTGGCCGCCGAATGCGACGCCCTTGTGATTGTAGTGTCCGAAGAAACTGGCTACATCTCTATCGCCTACCGCAACACGCTGCGCAGAAACATCAGCGTCGCCGAACTCAAGCAAGAAATCATTCGCCACTGGGGCGAACTCTTTAACGACGTCCGCGAATCGGCAAAGTCCGAAACCGCCGAAGAAAAGGCAGGGTAGTAGGAAGTAGACAGTAGACGGTTGACGGTAGACGGAAGACTGTAGGAAGTTGGTAGCAGGTAATTGGATTAAAGGATTTTTATGAGTAATAACGAAACAGAAGATCAGGTAAAATCTCGCCGCAAAAAGAAGAACATCGCAATTCTCGTATTGATGTTCCTCTTGCTGGTGACCCTTTTTATTGTGCAATGCCACTTGGACCAGATTAAGCAAGATGCCCTGGCCAAGGAACAAGAGACCGCTCTTGAGATGCAGCGTCGCCACACACTCGATAGCCTGCGTGCTCTGGAACAAGCCCGTGCCGACAGCTCTCGCATTGCCGATAGCCTACGCATTGCAGATTCCTTGGCTGCCCTCCAGAATAACGTGAACCGCGACAGCATTCGCCATGTACGCGACAGCCTGAATCGCATCAAGGACAGCCTTGCCGCTATCGACAAGGCCCGCGCCGACAGCCTGCAGCGCATCGCCGATTCTTTGGCCGTTATCGAAAAAGCCAAGGCCGACTCGCTCGAAAAGAAGCGCATTCAAGACAGCATCCGTGCTGCCGACCAGGTGCCACCGGTCGCTGAAATCGCACCGCCTGCAGGCCGCTACTACGATCCCATCAAGCTCAAAGTCAAGTGCGAAGAAATCAAGTGCAAGACATTCCTTTCGATTGGCGACACGCTCCACGCTCAAGAAGCAGGCAAAGCCATTGAATATAACAAGACTGGTTCTGTATTCTTCTACGCCGAAGACTCCGTGGGTAACCGCTCTGCCTGGGAAGAAGCCAAATACGACATGGCTAGCGACAACATTTGCGGCAAGAACGCCTACCCCGTTCCGCTCGGCGGCAAGACCGTTTGCGTAGACGCTTACGAATACCCGAACAAAGCCGACGAACTCCCCCGCGACATGGTGAGTCAGGAACAGGCCGCAAGCCTTTGCCAGCAAGAAGGCAAGCACCTTTGCAGCCTCGCCGAATGGCAAGCCGCTTGCAAGAGCAAGGACAATACTCGCTACAGCTACGGCGACAGCTACAAGCAGAACAAGTGCAACACCAACACGAAGGCTGCCAAGCGCAGTGGCCGTAAGGAACAGTGCCGCAGCTGGTACGGTATGTACGACATGAACGGAAACCTTTGGGAATGGACATCAACCACGAGCAAGGATCACCCGAACATGTACTTAGTCGCCGGCGGCGCCTGGAACACCAACAACGAAAGCAAATGCACCGACAACAAGTTCAGCTTCTATCCGCAGAACCAATACCCCAACGTCGGCTTCCGCTGCTGCAAATAAGATTTTCAATTTGATAAAACAAAAAGGAATCACAAATGTGATTCCTTTTTTTTATTACAGTTTCTCAACCATAAAGCCCTTGACGCGGAGGATGTCAATGACATTTTCGTGATCGCCAGCCAGGTGCCCCGCACCTACAATCATAAAAATCTTGCGATCTTTTGCTAAAAAGTCTGCAATGCTCTCCGCCATTTTGCGATTACGAGAAAAGTAAATGCGCTCGTTTATTTCATTCTTGAACAGGGAATCTGTATGGTTCAACTGAACCGTATCCAAATTCATGTAGGCACAAAAAAGGGAATCATTTCCTGTTTTCCACGCACGCATCAAACCCCTGGTGGCTGAATCAAGAAAGGATGTTTCCCGAAGGATCGTTTCCAAATAAAAAATTCCTAACGAGTCTGAATCGTCGCCTCCCGTAAGTACAAAAGCTTGTTCCTCTGCCGTTTCCAGCGAGATAATATTTTTCCCTGAATCACGAGCTCTTTTTAGAAAATGGACATCAGTTCCCAATTTTGCGTCATAGCCCAAGCGCATAATTCCAACAGCAGTCACGGTCATCCCAGCCGACATAGGCCTGTAGCGGGAAAAGGAACCTAGCGGCAGATTCCACGCCAGGCAAAGGCTGTCAAGAGATGCCGAAACATTTGCTGGAATAACGCTATCGAGACTCCTTCCGTCGTGAAAAAAGCCATACTGTTCCGACATCAAGGCGAGATGCTGCGAAATGGAATCATTGCTTACGTCTATTTCCACCGCCAATTCTTCCGACCGGTCAAAAGCATTTTCAATGACCGAATCAAGTGGATAGAACGAGGAATCTGCAAAATGGAGACTCCCTAGAAGATACACTGTAGAATTGGAATCGGAAACCTTCCAGAAGAGATGCTTTTTCGGAGAACCATCACCCAATGCAGAGCATCCTGTCAAGAATAACAAGGTACACAGAGTGGCAACAAGTAATCTGAGCATGTGTACAATATAATTTTTACGATTCACTCAATAAAAACAAGAGGACCGCTTTAGCGGTCCTCTTGTGTAAAGGAGATCCTTCGACTCCACGCCTCACGGCGTTTCGCTCAGGATAACACCTTATTTTACGACACGAGCATCATCGAGAACACCATGACGAACAGCGCGACGGTTTCGCCGACGCCAAGCACCATCAGGTAGTTCACCAGGCCCTTGCCGGTTTCGCCGAGGGCGTTGCAGGCGTCCGCAGCGGACTTGCCCACGTACCAGGCAGAAGCCATCATGCCGATGCCACCGAAGATGCCCACACCCAGGTATGCAGCCCAGTTGGCCGGAGCCGTCTGGGACTTGTTCAGGATGTACATCATCAGCAACATGCCGTAGATTGTCTGCGCAATCGGCGCGCCCACGAAGATGAGCAGCGTAAACAGCGCGTTCTTACCCTTGAGATACGCCTTCTTCCAGGCCCCGATGGCCGCCATGCCGGCAGTCCCGCAGCCCAGCGCAGAACCCACCGCGGCAAGGCCCAGGGCCGCCACCGCGCCGAGTTTCGCGAGCGTTAAAAGTTGAGCTTGATCCATACGTGTTACCTCGCTGGATTAAAGCACCATCATGGAGAACACGAGAACGAACAGGGCCACGGTTTCCACGATACCGAGCACCATCAGGTAGTTCACCATGCCCTTGCCGGTTTCACCGAGAGCATCGCAAGCCACAGCCGCGGACTTGCCCTGGTACCAGGCAGAAGCCATCATGCCGAGACCGCCGAAGATACCGGCGCCGAGGCAGCCGCCCCAGTTGGTAAAGCCGGATTCAGCAGCCTTGCTCAAGATGAAGTTCATCAAGAGCATGCCGTAAATCGTTTGGGAAATCGGGGCACCCACGAACACCAGGAGCGTGAAGAGAGCGCTCTTGCCCTGGGCATAAGCCTTCTTCCACATGGTGATGGCGGACATACCAGCCGTTCCGCAACCAAGGGCGGAGCCCATTGCCGCAATGCCAAGCGCAGCTGCAGCACCCCTATAATGACCGAACAACCTTTGGTTGTTCTCTCGCCAGCACGACTCGCTCCCGCTGAGTCGCTTTCTGGCTCACGGTAGCGAGAGTCACCATTGTATTCGGTTCCATTGTTTTTTCCTCATTAAGTAGCGGGAATTATCCCTTGGTTTAATTTTTCTGCTTGGCGAAGGGCGCGAACGCGAATCCGCTCCATTCCTGGCCAAGTCCATTTGAAAATTCGAGTGTGTTAAGACGTACGGCGTGGACGGCGACGCCCATGACCGCAAGCGCGATGTTCAGGCCGTGCACAAAGAGCAGCAGGAATGCCGCACCGGCGATACCGACAGCGGAGCCGAACAGCGGCGAGAGCATGTCGTTGAACGCCTCGGCGATGGCCGCACCGGACATGCCCACAGCGAACAGACGGATGTAACTGATCACGTCGGTAAAGCTATTCACCACGTCGAGCACGAGCATCGGGATGCTGATGAAGTCCTGCTTGAGCCTCTTGGGCGGCACGGTAAAGAGCACCAGGAGAACGGCTTCCACGATGAACATCGGGATGACGAACTTCGGCATGTCGATACCGAGCACCATCTGGCACGCAAGGAAGAACATCACCCAGCAGCCGATAAGCCAGCCCACCTGCGCCATGAACGTGGAGTCCTTGCGCTTGATGCGCACGCACACGTTCCACACGTGAGCGATACTCAAGTGGACCACGGCGATGCAGAAGCAGAACAGCTGGATATGCTGCATCTGGGAGGCACCTGCAGCCTTCGGCACGAAGCTTTCGGGCAAGATCGTGATCGACTGGGCGAAGGCCTTGTAGGCTTCGAACTTCGCAGGGTCTGTCGGGGCACTAGTGCGGATCCAGAGCATCGCGTTCTTCAGCGGTTCAGGCAACCAGCCGTAATTGGTGATGTCCAGGTAATACGTCTTCTTTATTTGGGCGTTCCCCACACTGTCGTGTGGGTCGGGCTATATTCTGGGGGCAATCGGCTTCGCTTACGCTTGCCGCTCACCTCCCAGAACCAAGCCCCGCTGCGCGGGTCTTGTCCCCAAGGGGTCACTATCCCTAACGCGATTGCAACAGTTAACAACATATTTAAAGGAATGATACAAAATATTTACTTAATGCATTGACAACATGTTAAAATATTGCTACGTTGTCGCTTCCTTGAAAACAACAAGAGGAAAACTTGAAACAGTTACATTCTTATATTTTTGCCATTCTTTGTCTATTAGGGCTAGATAGCGCTTTCGCCCTTGATTTTCCGTATTCTGAATGGAGTCTTGCAAATTACGAAGGGGCGTATGCGACCTTTAACGAGGGTTTTGTTTCTGTTGCCGATGGCGGCTCTGATTACTGGCATGTTCAGCTGACCCGCAGCAATATCGAATTACAGGCTGGCAAGACATACGAAGTCAAGTTTTACCTACAGGGTGTTAGTGCCCGCCGCTATGTAGAAGTTCGCATCGGGCGTGACGGCTTCCCTTATGATGCTTTCGCCGAATTCGGTGAAGTTGCAGCGACCGTAAACGGACGAACTGTAACAAAGACTTTTACGATGCAGTCGGGCAATGTAAGCAACGCCCGATTTGAATTCAATCTTGGTAAAAATTCCGGGACGGTTTATCTTTCCGATGTCAGCCTGAATTGCCTTGACTGCGGTTCAAGCCAAAATATAGGCGGAAATAATTCTTATGCAACATCGGCAGGCGATTGGGGTTATGTGGTTGTTGCCGACATGGTCGATTTCCGTGACAATTCCATGTCCTTGGGCGATGTATTCGGTCAAAATCTTGAACTAGGGGTGGATTCCAAGATTTACGGTAATGTTGATGCTTCGAACCATTGTTTCTTGCGTGAACGGGCGAATATCAGCGGTGATTTGCGTTATACTAGCCAATGCGAGGAACAGAACGGAGTTGTCGCCAAAACAAAGAGCGAAGCGACGCTTTCAAAACCTGTTGTCGGCATTCCGAACATCGTTGCAGGGGTGACTCCAGTCTCTGTTGGACTTGACCAAAACGTTACAGTATCGCCGAATAATTACGGTGCGTTCTATGCCAATGCAAGATCCAAGGTCCATTTGTCATCGGGTTCTTACACTTTCCAGAACATCTTTACGGAACCTGACGCCGAGTTTGCATTTGACTTGACTTCCGGCCCGATTACAATAAATGTCTTGGGAAATGTCCGCTTTGGCGACCGAAACACGTTCTCCATTACGGGCGGAAACCCCAGCGAAATTTTGTGGAATGTCGCCGGTGAGAATGTCGATATGGGAACGGACGGTTTGTATTTTGGAAAGTTTGTCGCTCCGTCCGCATTCGTTCGTATTCCGTCGCGTTCGCATCTTGTCGGTGCCGTGTATGCCAACAAATTCCAGATAGAACCGCAATCGACCGTTTCGCAGGAACCCCGTGCGACCGAAATCTCGCACAGCGAGGAACATTTCGGACCTTTCTTTGAACCTGGAGTATTCCGCTATGTTTCACAGTTGCCGCTTTCCGCGTCTGCTATCGAAATGTTTGTCTATGCGGATAACGCCCAATTCAAGGTGAACGGCGAAACATCGACAATAGTCGAATTGCCGTCTTCTAATGTAACCGCAAACATATCGCTTATCAGGAATATGATTTCGGGCTTCCCCGCCGAAGCGTTCAGTAGCAGTTATGTATTCAGCTTTACCAAGAGTGCAAACTACCGTATCTACTGGAATCCGCAGACCCAGTGCAAGCAGGGTTGCGACGGCACAACTGCAGCGACTGCCGTTGGCGACTTTGTGACCGTTCTCGAAACGGCCAAGACGACAGGTCGCGAAATCAACATGGCGGGTGGCGTTTGGAATGTGACCGAAAACTTTACAGACGGAGTAGTTCCTTGGAAAGTCGGTTTCGAACTGGTCGGATACAAGGGTGACATTTGGGATTTGAATTCTGAAAAAGAGCTCCCGCTTTTGAATATGGGCGGAAACACTCATGTGGAAATCGAAGGCCGTTCTCCACGCAGCATTGTCGGTCTTCGCCTTGAAAATGGATTTAATGCCGAAAACGGTGGAACAATCCATTCCGACAACCAGAAACTGCTTTTGAAAAACATCGTTATCGCAAAGTCTGAATCAAACAAAAACGGCGGAGCCTTGGCAACAAGTGATTCCTTGTATCTCGAAACAGTTCACTTTACACAGAATACATCGAAAGGAAATGGCGGTGCAATTTCTGCTCAAGGTGAAATCAGTATGCTTAATGTAATCTATTTGAGCAATACGACTGCTCTTAACGGTGGAGCCGTAAATCTTTTAGGTGGCAACACCTACATCGGCAATGCAATTTTCTATGACAACCATGCTGCGGACAATGGCGGTGCAATCAACAATGATGGCGCAACCCTAAACCTTTGGAATGCAACATTCTTCGCAAACGGTGCTACGACAAAAAATGGAGCAATATCAGGCAAGGCTAAAGGCTCTATAGGCAACAGCATTTTCTGGAAGAATACAACGGCAACATGCACAGGAGAGTGTGCAGAAGAAGTTGTCGTCGGCTATAGCGCAACAAATTCATCTTTCTCGAAAAACTACATAGGAACAAATATTTACATCGGCGACCCCAAACTCGCAAACGAAAATAATCCAGCCGGCGAAAATGAATATATGAATTACGATGCAGGAATCAATCTTGATCAAAAGTCAAATCTATTGAAAGCTGGCGTAAAGAACAATTTCGCTCCACAATACGACATATTGGACATGGAGCGTGAAGAAAACGCTATCGCTTTGGGCCCTTACGCAAACGCAATGCCGTCAAAGAACGCGACATTTGGTGTATTGGACGAAGACGGCAATGTGGTATCAAAGAAACCAACAGTTCCTTTGATAAATGCCATATTAGGGCAAAGCCATAGGGAGTATCTTTTGCATTCACCTTATGCTAGAGTATGGAAAGCAACAATTGACAGGAATAAGAAAACAAAAAAATTAAAAAAAGCACATGTTAAATTATGGGTAAAAGACAAGGATGGAAACAAACGAACCAAAGACCCCGTTGTCGAATTTGACGTATTCCGCAATGGTGATGAAAACGGTCAATGCGTTTTCCAGACCATGACAAAAAATGAAGGCAAGCCAATATTATTTTCCAAGCGTTTGAAGGATGCCGGCGAGTATGACGAGGCTATTGTAATTTACATGGGCGCAGTTACAGATTACTTCTATTACGAAGCAAAGGAGAAGTAGATTATTATGATGATGAATGTCTTGAAAGTTTTTATTACATCACTCTGCGCTTTTATTTTACAAGCTTGCGACGATGACGGTTCTGCAAGCGATAACGTAAATCCAACCCCTCGATGCGAAGAGAACGATCCAAACTGTGAAATTCACGGCACAAGAAGTACTCCAATAATACACGATTATTCATTTGAAGAATATGCTGATGGACAGGTTGTTGAATTTCATTGGACTCAAACTTTAGACTGGTTTCTTCCGCATGAAGAGCATAAATGGGGATTTGACATGGACCCATATGCGTTGTTTAGTGAGGACGCTGTTTTTCATGGACGAGATGTGTACATGTCTGTTAGTGACGGAGAATTCGCTCAAATAAACATCCTTGTAAACTGTGACGCTAAAGATCGTTTTTCTTTACGCAAAATAGACAAAGACAACAGCACTGTTCTTACGGGAAAAGAAGCTTGCTCGGAAGGTAAAGATGGGATGATAAAAAAATCTTTATCTGCAGGAGATTACGCCATTTACTATGGTGATGAGGAACAAAAAAGGTATCTACATATTAAATCCTATCGTCCAGATTTGAACAGAGAAATATTTTTCGTAAAATTCGGCAATGAAAAAGATCCAGACTGTATAGGAGGTGATGGCAAGACTGGATGCTACACAAAAGATATTGTCGAAAAATATTTTGACAAGGTTATGGCACAGGTTGTTGTAGGCGGCGATTTCAAATCCGTTGAGCCAAGCGAAGTTGGATTTGATGAAGGTCCGCTCCTTGTAGATTTAACGAATAGCTTATCTGAAGTATATAGCTTTATTACGACAAGCGGTTATGCAGCGCCGATTGTTGCAAAAATAAAAACAGATGTTCTTCTAAATTCAAATTTCGGAATCAAGGATAAAAAGGAAAAGTTAACAACGGAAACACAAAAAATAATCGATAAAGAATGTTCTATAATGGCGGACAAAGAGCAAAAAGAAAACCTAAAAAATTCAATTTCGAACAAAAAAAGTGATTGCGAACGCATTGAGCGTAGCACAAACTGTCAATTATCAGACGAAGGAGATTCATTTACAATTTCATGTCCACAAGATGTCTCGTCAGAAGATTTTCAAGAATATAAATCTAAATGTGGAGATTGGCTGTCATATAAAAAATATTATGACGATGAAGAAAAAAGGTGTAACAATGATGTAAGCGACTACAACTCTGCAAAAAATGATTACGATTCCGCTTTGGAAAAAGCAAAGGAAAAGCATCTTGTTTTTGGCATTAATGAAATGCGCGTAAATTGGAACTTTGATGGTAATGGAGGAAATAGTGTTATTCTTAAAAATTACAGTTCATTTGTCACTTCATGTAAATATGCCGATGATTGTTCATCATCCTCAAACGAAATGACAATGAAAATGAAAAATTCCTGTAGCGGAGGGGAAACTTCCATTCGATTAAAGGTTATTGACGTTCTGACGGACGATTCCTTTAAGGCGTCTATTTCAGGACACAAAAAAGGGTGCAAATATTCTATTTATAAAGATGTATATCCGCATGTCCCCGGTCTCGAAAGAGCCGCACAACTTACATTGCCAAGTACGAAATCTGAAAGCGACAAAACAGTCATCGGAGGCTTTGTGTGGGGGTGCCGTTTAACAGGAGAAGCCTCAATGAATACTATTGTTCATGAAATTGGACATTCCTTCGGTCTTACTGATTTATACATATGGCCAGATGATCCAACAAATCCGAGAAATTATGAAGGCTATTGTGAAGAAATTGATGAATCAGGAATATGCCTCACCAAATATGCTGATTTTGCTTTTGATGAAGCTAATTTAATGAATTATAGTTCACCGAACGGCATGAGATTACGATATCGTCCTCTAGCTGTTGCTAAAACAATTGACGGGGAACTAATTGATAAAAAAGGGTCATCAGGTTTCGAAACAGAGAAACAATGGGATTGCATCCGTTCTAGTGTTGATTGTTTCAAAGAAAAGAATTAGGTACAACATGAAATTATACAAATTATGCGTAATCGCAATTATCTTTGCAGAAACCCTTGTGTTCGCGAAGGAATCTCTATATGAAGTAGATGGTGCAAAAGTCGGAAACAAAACAAATGGGCCCAAAGCATTGATTCACGTATTTAGTGAAAAAACACCTAGCCGCTCTATTTCGGATCGGTCAAAATCTGATATATATGCCGAACAAGACACTTTCTTCATATCCCCAAAAGCTTCTGAATTATGGCTCGAAATGGAGAAAAATTCCAATTACACCATTTGCTTAGAAAACGAAGAAAATGGAATATGGAAAGGAAATGATTTTCCGTACGAAAAAGATTGTTCGTGTATTAAATTGAATTCCGGAAATTATGTGAAGAATGGAAAGATTCAGCATATAACCCAGATGGGCAATGTACAAACATTCAATTTACTTGTAGGTATGAAATACATCGACCTTTCAACACAAGAACATTTGTTAGGATTCAATAGCAGCAAGGATACCTATTTAACGGGGAAACATTTAAGCATTTCGTATATGGATTCTGCAAGATATGAGAAATTATATGAAGTCCTACTAGTTGACAAATATAAAATTACAGAATGTGAATTCGTGCATGCTTTATGGGATTCCATTCCACCTTACACACAGGAAAACAATTATGAAAACATTAATTTCTGGATAGAAAAAAAGAAAAATATGACCAAAAATGGGCTGTGCGACACTCACGACTCTGCAGCAACGCGAATTTATTTATACCAAGCTTTAATTTACGCAAACATTCGCAGTCTGCGCGATGGCTTTAAGCCTGTATATTCGTTCGAGAAATCAAAAAATTTCAGCACTACATTCAAAGAGTACAATGATGGTAGTTTCAATATTAACGGAGCAAGTTTTTTCCGAAATCGTTCAGACGAAGAAAACTTTATTCATGTGAAGATTGATAAGAAAGCCAACGGATATCGATTGCCATACTACAATGAATGGGTTGCTCTTGCAAGAGGAGGTGAGGGCCATAAAAATTATTTTAATATTTGGGGCGGAATAAATGATTCAATAAAAGCCTCTCAATATGCCTGGTTTGGTCAAACGGATTCAGAGGATCCTTATTTAAAAATGAGTGAAAAAGATCCCTTTGAAAGATCATGGCTCAAAATGTCTTGTGGAGAATGGAAACAGAAATCCCGACCTGTGGGGATGTTGAAGCCGAATGCTTACGGTCTTTATGATATGTTTGGCCTTGTTTGTGAAAATGTATTAATGTCAGAAAAAAGTTTATTTAGTGTTGAGACATATTCTTGCAAAGGTGGTTTTTTAACAACATCTCTTAAAGATTTAAATTTTGGAAACCATTGCGACAATAGCCGCGGTTATTTCTATACCACATTCCAAGGACTACGGCTTGTTCGTCAAATTAAGTAGTTCTAGAAAGGTTACAACAAGTCAATATAGTTTTCCCTAAATTTCAAAAGTTCCGCAGTTTTGGCAAAACTGCGGAACTTTTGTTTTCTAACAAACCCTACCTATTCCCTTTGGCTCTTTTATGCGACTTGCAGAGCATTTCGCAGTTGGCACGGTCGGTTGCTCCGCCCATGCTCCAGGCAGTCACGTGATCGGCATCCATTTCAGCGAGTTTCCAGATCGCCTCCCAGAACCAAGCCCCGCTGCGCGGGTCTTGTCCCCAAGGGGTCACTATCCCTAACGCTGCGGGGGGTTCCCCCCGCTCCCCCTCGCAACACAGGGCACGGCCTACTCGGCCTCGCCCTGTAAAACAAAAACTCCTGCCTGATTTTTTATCAGGCAGGAGCAATGTTATTCAAGTTATGTCGTTTACAGCTATGCGGCATTTTCCTCTTCCTTCGTTTCGGTGGGGAAATCTACCACGGTCGTCTCGGGAGACTCGGTCGTATTCTTCCCTTTTCCCTTGCGAAGTTTCAGGTGCACCTTCTTCTGGTCGATGTGGCTGTTCACGGCGTTGATGAACTGGATGCAGCCTTCGTCCTTGTCGAGGGTGGCCTTGCCGATAGCAAGCGTCGTCACGATTCCGAATCCTTCGAGGCAGCGTTCGCGATACACCTTGTTGGCGTCGGCGACCTTCGAGGAATTCACCTTGTTGCGGTTCTGCACCGCCGTCAGGTATTCGTTGTGCTTGCTTTCGAGGTTTTCGAGCCAGGGCTTGAATCCGCAGGCGCTCAACTTGTCATCACCAACTTCCTTGAGGGTATTGATGATGTTCGTAAACGTACCGGTGGACTGGTCCTGATTCAGCCTCGTCGGGTCGGCGTTCTCGGCAAAGATCTTGCGGAGGCGTTCTCCCGTTGCAACCACGCCGCTGTCCGAAAGCGACTTGAGGCTCTTGGCGAAGTTCCTGCAAGAGGAGTAGGCGGCATTGCGTTCGGAATCAAGGCGGCTGACGGCCCTTGCGGCAGATTCGTCGACAGACACTTCAATGAGGTTAGCGTATTCGGTTACAGAGGTGCGGTAGGCTTCGATGGACTTGCGAATCTCTTCGCTGGTGATGCTTGCAGTCTGCTCAACGAAGTACTTGTGGAGTCCCAGGAATTCTTCGTTGCGGAGTGTTCTGTAGTTGAGAGCGTGAATCTTCATCATGATTCTATCCTCGTTCTTGAAGGTTGTCGGTTTTTGTCTCAGGAACTCTTGCGTTCCCTTGTCTTCAAAGATACCGCCAAAATTTCAAAAGCGTATCACCCAAAATGCCCGTTTCCGACGAAAAAACAAAAATTAAGGACAAAGTGTAATTGAATACAAACTAACTAAAAACTTTGTCTGGGTTGCATTATTTTTTGTAAAAGTTGTGTCACGGCGATGTGTAGATTCTGCACAGTCCTACACGCCGTTCCCACTGAAGCCGAGAGAATCTTCCAGCCAGGTGTCTGTCCGCTGCACCGAAAGGCGACTTTTCATCGCTTTTCTGCCCGCCGAATACTGCGCCCACCTCACGGCGAGCGCAGAGAGCCGTCCGAGATGCCGCATAAGGGTCCACAGCGGTCCCGGCAGGTTCCGGCGCAGCACATCATCCTCGAAACTTGCGTAGTGGCTTGCGCTGCCGGGGTCGCCCTGCCTTGCGGCGCGCCCGAACAACTGCCGGTCGATTCTGGACGACGGGTTACATTCCGTGGCAATCACGTGCAGTCCACCAAGTTTTTTTACCTTGTCCGGTATCTTGATATCCGTGCCACGCCCGGCCATGTTTGTCGCGACCGTTATCGCGCCCAGGCGTCCGGCACGCTCGATAATCGCGGCCTCGTCGTCGCTACGCACGGCATTTATCACGCGGCATTCAAGCCCGAGAGCCGTAATCATTTCGGCCAGCGTTTCGCTTTCGTCAATATCCTTCGTCCCAATAAGCACGGGGCGGCCCGTCGCATGAACATTCATCACTTCACGGACTATGGCGACACGCTTGCTTTCCTTTGTAGAGAAAATCCTGAGCATGGATATCTTGCGAAGACAGCGGCGATGGTTCGGGACGCAGAGGACCGGGGACCCGTAAATAGTCCAGAATTCACCGAGGGCCTCCTTACCGGTCCCCGTCATGCCCGAGAAATTCTTATACAGCCTGAAGAATCGCTGGAAACTCATTCGGGCCTCAGTTTCCTTGAGCCCCGAAAGTTCCAGCCCTTCCTTCAGTTCTATCATCTGGTGAAGCCCGCCGTTCCAGGAACGCATGGGCATCTTGCGGCCCGTGGACTCGTCCACGATTACGACCTTGCCCTCTTCCACCACATACTGGCGTCCGGCAATAAACAGATACCGCGCCGTCAGGGCCTGCCGAATCAGGTCCTTCAGGAACGCCGCCTTTGAAAAGCCGCTCGACGCGGGGCCTTCGAGCCATTCGTCCATGTCCGTCAAGAAATGGATTGTGCGCAACTTGCCATCGACAAGGAAATCGATTCCTTCCTGCAACTTTCCCGAAAGTTCGTAGGCCTGCCTACAGCTTTCGTTAAAGCCCTCGTTCTTGTTCTCCCTAGAAATAATCAGCGGCGTCACGGCCTCGTCAATCAATACATTGTCCGCCTCATCGACAATGGCGGTGCATAGCCCCCGCTGCACCACTCCCCTGCCGAACTCCCCGCCCTGCAGGCTGAAGCGGTCCAGGAGCCGCTTCGAAAAGTTCTGCATCTTCCCCATGGCAATGCGGTCCCGCAAGAAGTCGGCCAGCACTTCCTTCGCCGTAGAGTAGGTAATCGCGGCGGCATAGCCCGCCCTCCGTTCTTCCGGCTTCATCGCTCCGGTCACGGCTCCCACAGTAAGGCCACAATAGTCAAACAGCGGCTTCATTATCTGCGCGTCGCGGCTTGCCAGGTAGTCATTGGCGGTTATCACATGGCACGGCATACCCGACAAGCCGCGCACCGCTGCACACATGGCCGCCGTAATCGTCTTGCCCTCGCCGGTGGACATCTCGGCGATATAGCCACGATAAAGGCAAAGGGCTCCCGCAATCTGCTCCACATAGGGCCTATACCCCATCGTCCGGAAAGCGGCCTCCTGCATCAACGCGAATGCCTCGCAAAGGGTCGAGTCATTGACAGGACGCTTGAGCAGGGCGGCAAGCCCTTCTATTCGCCCTTTCAGCTCGGCGTCAGACTTTTCCGAAAGACTGCGGCCAAGGCTGTCTATTTTCCGTGCGGTCCGCAGAATACGCCTGATAACGGAACGACGACTCTTGAAACGGCCGACCAGCCTGAAAACAAAGGCGTCGATACCCACGGGAATCTTCTCCACGCGTTTCAACGAAGTAAGCCTGTAGTCGCCAGTCAAGTCCATCACATCTTGTAGTATTTTTGCAACGCCTGCCGTACCTTGCGTATCCCCTGGACGGCCAAGGGAGCATAGCCAAGCTGAATACGAATCTTGCCCGTCCTTCCGTGCAGACGGCGAACATCCATCGAATCGGGCATCTCGGCCCTTACAAGGTAAACGGGTTCCGCCGTCTGTTCCGAATACCCGTCGCTCTTCGTCTCGACTTCCCCACCCCCGAGCCAACCCAGCGCATTCGAGGGCAAGCGGTCTTGCGCACTGGGGATAGCCATGGCAGAGACAACCTTCAATTCCTTAAATACATCGCCGTGCAAGCGCACCGACGCGCGAACGGGCTTGTCCGTAAACAACCTTGCGCCATCTTCCTGGTTTACCACTGCCAAAAAATCGAACGCGGTCGTATCCAGCAAGATGCCCAGCGAATCGCCCTTGCCTACCCAGCGCCCCTGATAGTCCTCGATGCCGGGCGCACTCCAGATTCCGTCCATCCCCGCGACAAGTGCAAGTTCGCTCTCGCTCTTTTCGAGTTCTTCGAGTTCCTGCTTCAATACCGAAAGCCGCTTTTCGAGCGGATGCATGTCTTCGGGGGCCTCGTTCAGTGCACGGTAATACATCTGCCGCGCTTCCTGTATTTCGGAGCGCTTGGCCTCGGCGGCATACTTGATTTCCAGATTCTCCAGGAGCACTAGCGTGTCGCCCTTGTTGACTGCGCTAAAGCTCCCTCGATAGAGCTTGGCCGCAAAGCCGCCCTCGTTTGCTATGGTGTTCTCGTAATGGCGGGCTTCCAGTACGCCCGGGGCCGTAAACGTATCGGGAACGGGCAAGTAGAACAGCGCCGCAAACAGCAGGGCAAAAAAGGCGACCGTAAGGGCGGAGGCCCGGTTGCGGACTTGCGAAAGCCCCGGCCCCCAGAAAACATACCTGAAAAACTTGCCTACCGGAATAACCACCATGGTAAGGCAAAGCAGCACTCCCATGACAAACGAGAGAATCAGGTAGTGGGCCGATATGGCGACAATGAACCCCGCAAAAAGGAAGAACCTGTAGACAGCGCTGGATATCCCGTAAACCGTGTATATCAGCTTCTCGCTCGCCCTGAAGGCGACCGGTTCCGCGTCGCGCTTACGGAAGGCATATCGTTCCAGAAGGTACTGCAGGTGCCGTACGGAATGCTGTTGCAGGTTCGGCATGTCCAGCAGGTCGGTCAATATGTAGTAGCCGTCAAAGCGCATGAGCGGGTTCACGTTGAACAGCACCGTAGAGACCGAGCAGATGATGAACACGTTGTAGCAGAGCGCGCGGGCCGTGCCGCCGCCCAGGTTCGCCCAGAGTATGAGCGCCACCGAGGCTATAAAGAACTCGAAGAGCATTCCCGCGGCCCCCACAAAGGCGCGGTGCCGCTTCTTGCGGAAAGACCAGCTCGCCGTGGCATCCACATACGGCAGCGGCGCAAGGAGCATGAACATCACGCCCAGCGTATGGACCTCGCCGCCATATTTCTTGACGACGCTCGCATGCCCGAACTCGTGGAACAGCTTCACGAACACGGTACACACGTACACCCACCCAATGTTCGACGGAGCCAGGAACCCCGCGCTCTGGTCCTTGAGTGCGTCGAAGTTCTCGACACCGTACTTGACGGCGACAATGACCGTCGCAAGCCACACCAGCATCATCGGCGTACTGAGCAGAATGCGGATCAGCCACCGTAAACGGTTCAGGAGCGGGTCGGGGTCGAATACCGGTATTCGCAGGAAAAAGATGTTCAGCAGGGTGGACTTGACCTTCTTGCGGGTCTTTTTCTTGTCGCGGTCGAAAAGTTTCGTGCCATCTTCCACGCCGTCATAAAGCAGCATATTGGCCTGGTAAAGCTGCGCAAGCATCTCGATGACTTCGCCCTGGCCGGGGATGTCGCCCTCGCCGCTTTCCAGCATGCTGTTCCAAATCTCGCCCACGGTCCTACTCACGGAAAGTCGAGAAACAAAGGAATAGGCCCCCTGCGGCAGGCGGAAATACTGGTTCGTGAACGGCTCGTAGAGCACATACCACAACACGCCCCGATATATCTGGCGGTGAATGCGGACGCTCGAACGGAGAGCTATACGGCTCCCCGCGAGACGGTACCACGACTCGTGGAAAATCTTGCGCTGACGGTCCTGTATCACTTCTTAGGCCCCGATAGAAATCACGGCGGTGCCTGCGGTGAGTGCAGTCACGCGGATTTCGTAGCGGTTGTCTCCGTTCGGGGTGTCGGGTATATCTACGGTGAAGTAGTAACCCGGCTGCGTGGTAGCCGTCATGGTAGTGCCGTTCACGTCCCATTCCCACTCGAGAGCGGGAACGCTATGGCCCTGACCGTCGGCGACCATCACGATATTCGGGTGCCACCACTGGTTGCCGGGCCAGGTGTCGCTTACCAGCAACACCGTCTCGCCCTCGGCAAAGTTTACCACTTGGGCACCAGAAGAAATGTCAATCGTCTGCGAAATCGTGCCCGGAGTCACTTCCTGCTGTATGGTCCAGTCCTTGTCGGTCGTGTCCGTAAAGGTGTCGGTCGCCCCGTTCTCGGAGGTTTCCGGGGTGACTCCCGGCACTCCCCCGTTCTCGAACTTGTCCTGGATATCATCGGCGTCGGCATCGTTGTTGCCCAGGAAAACCTCGGGCGTCGATGTCGTCACCGTATGCTGTTCCAGCATGATTTCCACGCTCGGCGCGAACACGCCCACGGGGTTGTTGTGTTCGAGGATCAACGAGGCATTGTCGCCAAGGGTCACATCGTCGCCGTCGCCCATGGTAATCGTATCGCCGAAGTCGCCGCCGACAATCACGTCGCGGTCCTTGCCCGTCAAGATGGTGTCGCCCATCTCGACAGGTTCGTCGTTCTCGTCCAGCGGGATTTCCACGGCTGCGCCGTCGAAATGCATACTCTCGGCCTCGATGGCGCGGTTCGCGTAGTCGGCCAGGTTCTCGTTGCGGGCGAACGGCGTGTCTATATCGAAAGTCACGCGGGCGTCGTCACC
>NZ_FRBF01000025.1 GCF_900142545.1 Fibrobacter sp. UWT2
ATACTGTTGCTTCCTTTGCCGGGAAGGGGTGAATAAAAACGGCGAACCTCCTTATCCTGCGCTCGCGAAGTGACTTTTTAAGGGTCAACTATTTAGGTTACAAATTTGATGTACTATATATACAAAAATATTTCGCAAATGGGAGCGGTCAGGCAAAAAAATTGTAAAATTTTTATTCCAACTTGGACTATAAAAGTTAAAAACCCGGCTTCCGCCGGGTTTCAATAGTCGATTTTAAGGGGTTAAACAGCTATTTTCCAAGCTTTTCTTTAATCGCAAAGACTTCTTCTTCAGAAAGCTTAGAAACACGCACTACCTTTTCAACGGAATCACCATCCGCAAGCATAGCCGCAGCCATTTCGAGCTTGGCTTCGGCTTTTCCTTCCACCTTGCCCTCTTCCTTGCTTTCATGAAGGTCATATTCGTAAGTCATATACTTGTTCCTTATGAGAGTGTCGGATTTGTAATAAGACACCTGGTCATTGATAGTTTCTGCTTCACGAGAGTCCGCATTCCTTGTCGCAAAGTACTTCATGTACGCCTTGACGACTGGATCCGTAAAATCCTCGTACCTTTTAAATATATAAAAGTTTTTGAAGGTGCGGTCGTTCAATGTGACGCTAGTATCCTCTCGCGCCCTGTTTTCAAAGTGATAACAGGGGAACCCGTGCCCAAAAATATCCATCGGGCAAAGGAAAATGACGTATTGTTCCTTGAGGCTGGTGTAATAGCCACCCTTCGAAAGAGCCACGCCGTCGCCCACGCTCTGGTAGTACCTGGCTCGCTGCGGGAGTTCCTTGGTATCGACCATCTGCATTTCTAAATCAAACGACCGAATCGTTTCTCCGTTTTCATTGGTTTCGCGAGCAAACACATCGTAGCGGACTCCCTTATGCTCTGCATCGTAACTCAAGACCGCTTCCGGAACAGGGGTTTCCAGATGGTCGATTTTTATGCCTAACAAATGCTCGATGAATGGTTGCGCGATGTGTTTGTTACTGAATACGAGTCCGAACATAATTGGGTCGGTTATGTCAAGGTCGTCAAAAGACTTGATATTCATTTGTTTTTCCTTTTATGTTAAGTTATGGACACTCCCTATTACTTAACACGCTCTTTTCAGTAAATAGGAACCAAATTTTCTGTAAAACTTTTGTAAAAAGGGAAAACGCACTTTTTCGCGCTCTATATTCCAAGTTGGAGTAAGAAAAATGTCATTTTTTTGTCACAGATCACAGACGTATGTAAACTTTTGTTTTATATTTATGTTGTTAAACCTCAATTAAAAGGAGGTTGTATTATGCTGACTGAAATTTTAAAGAAAATTGGCGAGTTCTGCTCGCTCAAGACGCCGCAAGGTGAAGCTCGGAACAAATGGAAGAGCGGTTTTACCATCATAGAACTGATGGTGGTCATTATTATTATCAACCTTCTTTCGGGCGTAGCCGTACCGAAGTTCACCGACTATATCGAAAGAACAAAACAAAGAATCGACCTGATGAAGCTTTATTACCTACGCGACGCCCTTAACAGGGCTATGTACGAAGGCGATGTTTTCGATATAGACGAATCTCAAACTTGCGACGGTGTAAAAAACAACAAAGAAAAATTGAGCCAATGGTTAGCCACCGATAGCGGTGTAACATTGTTCATTATGGAACTACACAACGAGCTTGAGGCCAATTTCCAAGCAAAAAACAATAACAGATTTACAGACGTCCAAAATATGTGCGGAGTCCTTTCTGGTGGTGGTTTTTGGGCCGACGCTTTCAAAGATGCCGGTTTCGGTGCCATAGCCGACATTCTTTACGCTAGAGACCATAAACAAGGCAACAAAATACTAAGTGGAGAAACTTACGACGCCTACCCAGTAAAAATCAATGGCTCTGACTGGTGGAGAACACACCCTCGTCAGCCTATTTTCATCAGCAGAGCACTGAACGGCGACCCCAACGCTCCCCTAACCGCATCCAAAATCGGCGGGCAAAATAGATACAAATTTAAAACCAGATGGGCTAACGCAAACGCAAAAACCCATTCCCTTGAAGTTTTCATCCAGAACGCACAAGGCACCAATAACAAAAAACCGTTCACAACACGTCAAGGAGTCTGTTTTTCAACAGAACCAGTCCTCTGCACAGCGAAGTGGTGGTAATACCGCCCATCAACACTCTTCCGGTCGCCCCACGGGCGGCCTTTCTTTTTACTACTTTATAATCACTATGAGTGAAAATTGTCTTTTCTGCAAAATCATCAAGGGTGAAATCCCTTCCAAGAAAATCTACGAAGATGACGACGTGTTCGCCTTCTACGACATTGCCCCGCAGGCTCCGGTGCACTTTTTGGTGGTGCCCAAGCGCCACATTTCCACAATCATGGACATGCAGCCGGCCGACTGCGAACTGGTGGGCAAAATGCTTTACCGCGCACAAATTATCGCCAAGGAACTCGGCATCGAAGAATCGGGCGCACGCTTCGTATTCAACTGCAAGGCCGACGCGGGCCAGACGGTGTTCCATATCCACCTGCACGTGCTTGGCGGCCAGGTCATGGGTTGGCCTCCGTTCCCGAAAGACTAAATGATCAAAACTCAGGCGATAGTACTCCACCGGTTTGCGTATAGCGACTCGAGCTTTATCGTGAAAGCGCTCACCGAAGAGTGCGGCGTGGTGAGTTTTATTATCAAGGGCGCCAAGCGCAAGGAATCGCCCTTCAAGGGGGCGCTTGACCCGCTGGCACTCTCCGAGGTAGTGTTCCGGCAGAACCCGGCCAAAGAGTTGCAGTTCATTAAAGAGACATCCATCTTGAACTGGCATGCACACTTGCGGGCCTCGCTCATGGACTTGGCGATTGCTCAGGTGATGGCCGAAATCGTGCTGCGGTATGCGCCACCGGCCACTCCGATTCCCGAGGAGTTCGCCTTGCTAAAGCAGGCGCTCGCGGAATTCGACTCCCCCACAGGCACCACGAGCGACACTGCTGTTACAAGCGCGCCGGGGTCAGTAAATTCGCCGGGCAAAACGAGTGCCGACTCGGTATTCAGCCGCTGGTTGCTCAATATTTGCGACTTGTGGGGCTACCACCTGGAACTTGGCGTGTGCAGCCGCTGCGAAAGGCCACTCGCCGAACCTGCGGCGGACTTTTTCCCGGAATCGGGCGCGCTCATTTGCAAGCATTGCCAGGGTGTACAGAGTGCGCGAGCCCGCGCAGAGACGTTGCAGGGGCTCTGGGAACTGAATTTAGCGCAAAACAACCCCGAGCAGGCGCTACAAAAACTCACGGGGCGCGTCTTTGTGGAGAACGCTTTGCTATCTTATCTACGCAATCACATCGGATTCCTGAAAGAAATCCATTCCCTTTCATGGCTACAGGAGGTTCGTAAGTTATGCTCAGCCCAATCGACATAAAGAACAAGAAGCAAAAAGGCGAAAAAGTTTCGATGATTACCGCCTACGACTACGCATTTGCCCAGATGGCAGAGGCGGCAGGCGTAGACCAGATTCTGGTAGGCGACAGTCTCGCCAACACCATGCTCGGCTACAAGAGTACCCGCGAAATCGGCATGAACGAGATGCTGATTTTTGTGGCGGCGGTTTGCCGCGGCGCCCCCAATACCCACGTGGTGGCCGACATGCCCTATTTGAGCGATAAGGATCCGCAGACAGCATACGATAACGCCCGCCGCTTTATGGACGTGGGTGCTTCTTGCGTAAAAATCGAGGGTACCCCCGCGGGCGTGCACGAATACTTGCTGAGCCACGACATTCCCATTTGCGCGCACCTCGGACTTTTGCCGCAGACGGCCGAAAACTTCAAGCAGAAGGGCCGCACCGAAGAAGAAGCGGCCGCAATCATCAAGGCTGCCAAGTATGTAGATGACCTGGGTTGTTTCGAGATAGTGCTGGAGCACATTCCCGAGGAGCTCGGCACCAAGATTACCGGCATGGTGAACGCGGTGACGATCGGTATTGGCGGCGGAAAGTTCACGGACGGTCAAGTGCTCGTGATGCACGACGCCTTGGGTATGCACCCGCGCAAGCTGCCCCCGTTTGCAACGAAGTTCGTCGACATGTACAGTTTAGGTGTCGAAGGATTCAAGAAGTATATTGAGAGCGTAAAATCGCTCTAATTGTCTTCATATTGTCTCGCTAACAAAAAAATGCGCGCGAAGCGGTGCATGAGCACTGCTTCTTTTTTTCAATAAACATCTTGACAGTCTCCAAAAAGGAATTTATATTTATAGTGCACAAAAAAGCACTTATACAAACACAAACCATTGACAAGACTAAAGGAATAATGTATATTGGCAACAGATAATGACCGAAAAAAGGGTTTATATTAAACACGCAAGTGTCCCTTGAGTAGGTCTTTTTTTGTGCCCTTATTAATGGAGGGTATATGGAAACGGCAGTAATGATTGATGGAGCCTTTCTAAGGAAAAAATTTCATTCCAAATTCAAAAAAGATATAACTCCTACAGACGTTCAAACCTTTACACACTGCATACTTCAAAAATCTGGGCTAGAAAACAATTCCTTTAGGGCCTATTTCTACGACTGTAGTCCATGTACAGCCAAGACCTCGTTGCCCGTGACAAATAGAGCTTTTCTTTTTGATTCCCAACCTCAATATCAAAAGGGTCTTGACTTATTGTCAGGCATTTCCCAATTAGATTTTTTCGCCGTAAGACTTGGCCAACTTCAATTTTCCGGCTGGTCTCTGAAAAAAAAGTGCTATACACAGCCCACCCCTTACACAGACGACTGTTTCGTTCCAAACCTTTCTCAAAAGGGTGTAGATATAAAGATTGGCCTAGATATGGCTTGGATTGGATACCAAAACATAGCCAAACATATCGTTTTGGTAACCGGTGACAGCGATTTCATCCCAGCCATCAAAGTTGCTCGTAAAAGCGGGGTTTTCGTCTGGCTCTACACATTAGCTCATAACGTAAAGGCCGAATTGAAAATGAACGCCGACGTTTCAAAATCAGATGATCTTCGGTGCTTAATGCAAAGTTCGTAGTAAAAATCGTGCGATAGAATCCTAACGCATTGAGTAACAAGCATTTCCAAAATTACATACAAACTAAAAATTATTTTTTATGAAGTGAACGGCATCACTTCATAATCTTTTTTTTGTAAAAAAACAACTTTTTTTTAATTTTTTTTGAAAAAGGTGTTGATTATTTGTGAAAATAAGTTATTTTATACACAGCTAATTCACAACATAACCATAAGGAAGAAAAAAATGGCTACTACAAAGACTGCAAAGAAGCCGGCTGCTAAGAAGCCCGCTGCTAAGAAACCCGCTGCCGCTAAGAAGCCGGCCGCTGCTAAGAAGCCCGCTGCTGCAAAGAAGCCGGCTGCTAAGAAGCCCGCCGCCAAGAAGCCGGCCGCTGCTAAGAAGCCCGCTGCTGCAAAGAAGCCCGCTGCAAAGAAGCCCGCTGCAAAGAAGCCCGCCGCCAAGAAGCCGGCTGCTGCTAAGAAGCCCGCTGCTAAGAAGCCGGCCGCTAAGAAGCCCGCTGCTGCAAAGAAGCCGGCTGCTAAGAAGGCTGCAAAGAAGTAATTCAACAATTTCTCCTTTGTTGACGAGCCCTGAACTTGTTTCAGGGTTCGTTTTTTTTATGGGCGGGGCGCGTTTTCTATTTTTGGGGTATGATTTCAGAAAAAGACCTCGCCGAACTCGAAAAAATCCCCTACGAACAGCGCATTGAGCGCGTCGAAAAACTTTTAGAAGGCAAAAACGAGCCGCGCGCCTTTGAGCTCGGGCTTTTGCTCGCCTTGAAGATGGGGCAAGAGATTCGCGAAGGCAAGGAACTTGGATCTGATTCGGGCGACTTGGTCGCCAGCTGGAGCGGAAAGCACCCGGATTCAGTCGTGGAAGAAGCAATTGCGTTTGCGAAAGAGTTCCTGATGAACCCGGCGGGGATTGCAGAAAAGATTAAGCGGGGGTTGCAGAAACAGGATGCTGATGCTGATAGTCATCAGCATGACGAGCAGAAACAGGATGCCGATGCTGACCTGCGTCAGCATGACCGTGAGGGCAACGAGGCGTAGAATGGATAACAAGCTGATAGCGACGGTTGATATCGGGAGTCACAGCTGCATTCTGCTGATTGCGGCGTTTGAGGAGGGGGTGCTGGTTCCCAAGCTCCAGAAGGTGGAAGTCTGCCGACTGGGCGAAGATATTTACGAACACGGCGCCATTACCGAAAAGCGAATCAAGGAACTAGAAGCCATCATGACGAAGTTCCGCATGGACCTGCACGCGCTGGGCGCAAACCTCAAGGCCGCGGTGATGACCGAAGCCATGCGCAACGCCGAGAACCCGGACGAAGTGATTGCCGCTGTCGAAAAGGCGCTCTGGATCAAGCCGCGAATCATCAGCGGCGAAGAAGAAGGCAAGCTCACCTACCGCTCGGTCAAGGAATGGCACGGCGAAGGCCTCGTGACTATTGACATTGGCGGCGGTTCCACGGAACTCAGCAACGGCGACAACACGTTCTCGATTCCAGTGGGCGCACTCAAGATGTTCAAGGCCATGGGTCCGATCCCTGGCCCCGAATACAAGAAGTTCGTGAAGGAAACCTTCAAGGAAGTCAGCTTCAAGGGCATGACCAAGAAGCCGGTGTACTTGATTGGCGGCACCGGTACGGCACTTGCGATGGTCTACCTGAACAAGCAGCAGTTCGACTACAAGGCGATCGAAGGCCTGGAACTTTCCATTAGCGATCTGGATGCCGTGACGACAAAAATTTCGAACCTGTCCAAGGAACTGCGCGCCATGCTCCCGGGCCTTGAAAACGGCCGTCACGAAGTGATTATTTGCGGGCTGTTCTGGCTGAAGTCGCTCCTGGAAAAACTCCGCGTCGAAACATTTAAGATTAGTACAGCCGGTTTAAGATTCGGACTACTTTATGAGAATCAATAAGTTCATTTCTCTCTGTGGAATTGCGAGCCGCCGCGCGGCAGACACCTTGATTGAAGAAGGTCGCGTGCAGGTGAATGGCGAAGTCATTAAGGACCTCGGCCACCAGGTCGACGAGAACGCCGACAACGTCGTTGTCGACGGCAAGCCTGCCAAACTCCCGCGCAAGACGACGACCATCATGTTCCACAAGCCGGCCGGCTGCGTTTGCACCAAGACCGACCCGCAAGGCCGCCGCACGGTGTACGACTACTTGCCGCCCGCTTACCAGAGCCTAAAGTATGTGGGTCGCCTCGACTTGCAGAGCCGCGGACTGTTGCTGTTTACCGACGATGGCGAACTGCTGCACCGACTCACGCACCCGAGTTACGAAATTCCGCGCAGCTACTATGTGTGGACGGACCGTCCGCTGAGCGAGCACGCCGCGCAAAAGCTGGTCGACGGCGTAGACATCCGCGAAGAAGGCGCCGAACAAGAAGAAATCGCATTCGCCACCGACATTTATTTAGAGAAAGGCTTTGCCGAACTCGTGCTGATCGAAGGCAAGAACCGCGAAATCCGCCGCATGATGCGCGCCGTAGGTTACGAGATTCGCGACCTCAAGCGCGTGAGTTACTGCAAGCTGACTTTGGGCGACTTGCCCGCCGGCGAATTCCGCGAACTCACCGCCGACGAACTCAACAAAATCCGCCAGGCCGTTCACGTTTAGATCCTTCGACAAGCTCAGGATGACACTCTAGCTATGAATGGCAGAACTCTTTATATTGGTGATGTGCATGGTTGCGCAGATGAACTCGAGCGCATTGTAGACGCATTCGGTTTTGTTCGCGGCAAGGACACGCTGTATCAAACGGGCGACATCATCAACAAGGGCCCCGACATGTTGCGGGCACTGCAGTTCGTGAAGGACAACGGGATCCTCACAGTGCGCGGCAATCACGAAGAGCATTTGATTCGTGCGCTGGAACTGCCCGAAAGCGGCTGGACCGAGAAGCAACGCGCCCGCTTCGCCAAGCTCCCGATGGAAACATGGCACGCAATATCCGCCGAAGTAAGCACTTGGCCTCTGTGGCGCGACACCCCACACGCTCTGCTGGTTCACGCCGGTTTAGAGCCCGGCAAGGTCAGACTAGAGGACATGGACCGGGAAGTTATTTTGTCCGTAAGATACTGGAACGACCGTCCGTGGTTTGAACAAATTAACTGGAACAAGACAGTCGTATTTGGCCACTGGGCCAAGATGGGATTCGTGAACCGCCCCGGATTTATTGGGCTCGACGCCGGCTGCGTGTACGGTAAAAAGCTGATGGCCTGGTGCCCTGAAGAAGACAAATTCTACGAAGTGCCTGCCGCTCGCGAATATTCTCCGGTCAAAGACAAGGCGAAAACCGCCATCGACGCCCCTTGCATTGTGCCGGGGGACCAGTTGCCCGAAGCCAAGCAGCCGAAGACTTTCGAAGATATTAAAGCGAAGATTGCAAGCGGCGACATCGCTCTCGCCGACGACAGCGAACATGCCAAAGAAATCCGCAAAGCCTCGCCCAGCGTCGCCGCCGAGTGGGCCGGGTACATTTAAAAGTCGCAGTTTTTAACGCAGCGGTTCTGTTCAAATACCGCTTCGAGAACTTTCAATCCCTTGTTATAGCGACGATATGCGCCATGGCGCAGCCCATGCTCCAAAGTCATTTCTTCTTTGAGGCTACCTAGTTCGTCGAAAACTTTTGCAACGCCGTGCAGATGCCCGCGCACATACGGCAGTTTACGTCGAAGAGTTCCCTTGTCGTCCCACTCTTCAGTAAGGCCATCCAAGATTCCGTTCTTGTAGGATTCACGGGACTTTTTCATTCCGTTTTCAAAATAGACCGTCGTGAACCCTTCTTCGATACCATCTTTGTAACCGACGGTTTGCCAAAGTTTTCCGTTGTCGTAATAACTCCTGAACACGCCGTCGAGTTTGCCGTTTTTGTACGGAGCCTCGATTGCGATCTTGCCGTTCGGGTGATAACTGTAGGCTATACCCTCGCGGACATTTGTTCCCTTCTGCACCGTATAGATGCGGGACAGCGAATTGTCTGCGTAAAATTCTTTTATCGTATCAAGCGCCACCGTCGGCGAATTTTGCGCCAGCGCAATCGAGCACAGCCCACATAGAGAAATACACAACGAAATCAACGCTTTCATCGAAACCAAATGTAGCTTTATCATCGATAATTATGTATTTTGCCATTGCTTATGCGCATTACTTTTTTAAATCCCCCGTTTCATCCGATGTTCAGTCGCGAGTCGCGCAGTCCGTGCGTGACCAAGTCTTCTACCCTTTACTGGCCCATGTTTTTGAGCTACGCCGCCGGCACTGTCGAAGCCGACGGTAACGAGATTCAGCTCATTGATAGCCCGGCCATGGAACTTGACCTCGCGCAGACTCTGGATGGTATCAAGAAGTTTGACCCCGAGCTCGTGGTTTGCAGCACGAGTACGCCGAGTATTCTGAACGACCTCAAGGTGGTGCACGCCATTAAAGAAGCGCTCCCGAAAACGAAGATCGCTATCATGGGTACGCACGCTACCGCCGAGCCGCTCGAATCTATGGAAATGGAACCGAGCCTCGACTTCGTGATTATCGGCGAAGCGGACTACACCGCAAGGAACCTCGCCCGCTACCTGCGTGGCGACATCAAAGATATTTCTAGCATCGCTGGCCTCGCCTTCCGCAAGGCTGATGGCACGGTTGACTTCCAGCCGGAAGGCCCGAAGATCGAAAACCTCGATGAAATCCCCTGGGTCTCTAAGGTTTACCGCAAGTACCTTTACAGCTGCTACAAGAAGTATTTCTACGGCGCCAACCTGAACCCGCTGATTGTGATTCTGTCGGGCCGCGGCTGCCCGAACCGCTGCAGCTACTGCGTGATTCCGCAGACGTTGAACGGCCACAAATTCCGCCGCCGCTCTCCGAAAGATGTGGTAGACGAACTGCAGTACATCAAGGAAAACTTTGACGACCTCGGCGAAGTATTCTTCGAAGACGACACGTTTACCGCAAGCCACGAACACGTTCGCGAAATCTGCAACTTGATTTTGGAACGCGGCCTCAAGATTACTTGGAGCTGCAACGCTCGCGCCGATGTTCCGCTCGACTTGCTCAAGCTCATGAAGAAGGCCGGTGGCCGCGAAATGTGCGTGGGCTTCGAAAGCGCCAGCCCGGTGGTTCTCGAAAACATCCACAAGGGTGTCAAGAATACCGACAAGGCAATTGAGTTCACGAAGAATGCCCGCAAGGCGGGACTCTTGGTGCACGGTTGCTTTATGGTGGGTAACCCGGGCGACACGCCGGAAACGCTCCGCATGACGCTCGACTACGCCAAGAAGTTGAACCCGAATACGGCTCAGTTCTACCCCATTATGGCATACCCCGGCACCGAAGCTTACAAGGAAGCTTTGGAAAGCGGCGCATTGCAGACAAAGGATTACAACCAGTGGCTGGACAAGGACGGTTTCCACCGCACCACCATCCAGCGCGGCGAACTCACCAGCCAGGCACTCGTCGACTTCTGCGACAAGGCCCGCCGTGAATTCTACCTGCGTCCGAGTTACATTCTGCGTCAGGGAATCATGGCCATCAAGAACCCGCGTGAACGCTACCGCGTGATGCGTGGATTCGGCACACTCGTGAAGCACTTGTTCCGCAAGCATGGGCAGCTGGCACCAGTCGCAAGACAAGCCCCGACAGTGAAGGAATAAACGCTAATTGTCATCCTGAGCGAAGCCCATAGGGCAAAGTCGATATACGAAACTAGTCAACTTGTTGACTTAGTTGAGTTAGGTTCGAAGGAGCAGGATCCAGTATATAAGAAAGCCGCAGCGATGAACTGCGGCTTTTCTTTATTTGCCCCTGAAACAAAGCCGATGCTGAACCAAGTTCAGCATGACGTTGGGAATGCTGACCCTGAGAATGCCGACTCTGAACCAAGTTCAGAGTGACAATGTAGGCGGATTTACTTCGCAGCGGCGGAGGCGAATGCGCGGCCGAGCTTCTCCAATGCTTCGGCGACTTCGGCTTCGCTCACGTTCAGCGGCGGGAGCATACGCAGCACGTTGCCCTTGGCGCTAAGCACCATGAGCTTTTCGTTGCGGGCGGCAGCGATGATGTTGCCGACCGGCATAGATTCGTCGAGGGCCACACCGAGAATCAAACCTTCGCCGCGGATCTCCTTGGCAAATGCATACTTTTCGGTAAGAGCCTTGAGGCCAGCCTTAATCTGAGCGGAACGTTCGGCGACATTCTTGAGGAGGCCCGGAATCTGCTTCACGACAGCGAGACCTGCGGCGCATGCAATCGGGTTACCGCCGAATGTGGTACCATGGTCGCCAGCCTTAAGCTGGTCAGCAATCTTCTGGCGCAGGAGCACCGCACCGAGCGGGAGACCGCCACCGATACCCTTAGCAAGAGAAACGAGATCCGGATTTAAGCCGTACTTTTCGAAACCGAGGAAGGTTCCGAGACGGCCCACACCAGCCTGCACTTCGTCAACAATCACGAGGCAGCCGCATTCTTTCTGCAGGCTGTTGATGGTTGCGACCATTTCAGCGGAAAGCGTCATCACGCCACCTTCGGCAGCGAGGCTTTCGAGCATAATAGCGCAAGTATCCTTGTTGACTTCTTTCTTCAAAGCTTCGCAGTCGTTCCAAGTCACGTGCACGAAGTCACCCGGCATAGAGCCGAAACCTTCGCGGATAGCCGGCTGGCCCGTTGCAGAAAGAGCGGCGAAAGTACGGCCGTGGAAGCTGTTAATGAAAGTCACGATCTTCTGGCGATTCTTTTCGCCCTTCCGGTCAAAGTACTTACGTGCGAACTTGATAGCGCCTTCGTTGGCTTCGGTACCGGAGTTGCAGAAGAATGCCTTGTCGAACTTGGTGATTTCAAGGAGAGCCTTGCCGAGTTCAATCTGCGGGTAGTTCGGGTAAAGGTTGCTGATGTGATTGAAGTGGTTCATCTGTTCCACCACAGCATCCTTGATGGCCTGGTTCTGGTGACCGAGCGCATTCACGGCGATACCAGCCACGAAGTCGAGGTACTTGTTGCCCTGATCGTCGTAGAGGTAAGAGCCTTCGCCCTTCACGAAGTTGATGTCAGCCTTGCCGTAGAGCGGCGCGATAATTTGTTTGTCCTGTTCGAGCAGGTTAGCGCAAGATTGTGCCATAGTTTAAATCTCCATTAATTTGTTTGCCAAAGTGTTCCGCGTCCTTCCAACCCACGATGTGGATGCTCTTGAGTCCTCGTCGGATCGACTTGAAACTCTCGCGGACTTTGGGAATCATACCGCCGGAGATGACGCCAGCTTCAATCAGCTTTTCGGCGTCCGCTTCGCTCAGTTCGGGAATTACATTCTTGTTTTCGTCCATTACGCCCGGCACGTCGCTCACCAGTACAAACTGGTCCGCTTCGAGTGCCACAGCCAGTTCGCTTGCAGCAGTGTCTGCGTTCACGTTCCAGCTCTGACCATCGCCAATGGAAATCGGGCTGACCACCGGAGTCCAACCGGCCGCCCACAGGTCAGCGACAATCTTCGGATTGACCTTCTTGATTTCGCCCACCAGGCCAAGGTCCACCTTGCCCTGTTTCTTTTCGACCTGGAACAGGTTCGCGTCTACGCCCGAAATACCGACGGCGCCACAGCCGTTGTTCAGGAGCATGCGCACAAGCTTCTTGTTCACGTGGCCAGAGAGGGTCATCTCGACCATCTTCATGATGCCAGGAGTAGTCACTCGGAGGCCGTCGATGAATGTCGGTTGTTCCTTCAGCAAGGCGATATTTTCGTTGATGTCCTTGCCACCACCGTGAACCACGGCCACCTGACAGCCACTACCGGGGAGTGTAGAGACTGCCGACACAAAATCAGCGAGCTTGGCTTCGTCGATTGCCAGGCTGCCACCAATTTTTACAACCACTTTTTTCATCGTGTGCGAGTTCCTCTCGTTTTATTTTTACGGAGACAAATTTAGAAAAGTAGACAGTAGGCAGTAGGAAGTAGACAGGAAAAAGCCCTCATTATCCCTTTTTGAATGTTTTTTGTAATTTTTCAACTTTTCCTTTTTTAACAGAACAAGATTTTGTTATATTGCATATATAAACTCAACCAAGACACAAAGAGGTATATTATGGCAATCACGAAAGTTTGGCTGGACGAATCCAGTGACGAATGCGTCTCCTGCGGCGCTTGCGAAGCTACTTGCGACGCAGTGTTCGAAGTTCCTGAAAAGATGAAGGTCAAGGAAGGCGTTGACTATTCCGCTTATGAAAGCGAAATCAAGGACGCTGCTGACAGCTGCCCGGCCGGCGTGATTAAGTACGAGTAGTTTCTAGTACTCTACTAAAACTTTTAAAGCTCTGTCTTTTAGACAGAGCTCTTTTTTATGCCGATGTCTATGCCGATGCCGGAACGAGTCCGGCATGACGATTCAGGTTACTTTGCGTATTTTTCGTATTCGGCTTTGACCCATTCAGCGGAGCGGGCGACCGATTCAATCTTTACTTCATCGATGACGCCGTTCCAAGTGTCGTTCGGCACTTCGGAGCCGCCAATACGGAACGGCAGCGGGGCAGCAACTTCCTTGGGCGTAAACGGGACACCGGCCTTGTTGCTCACGAGTTCGCCGTTAATGTAGAAGTACAGTTTGCCACCTTCGTTAACGAGCACCAGCAGCGACCATTCATTCATAGGCAGCGTGCCACCACGTTCGACATTGCCCTTGGCAAGCCATGCATAGCCATAGCCCGACAAGTCCATGCCATCGCCCACGGCAACAAAGGAACTCGTCATAAATTCATACTGCAGCTGGAACCTGGACAATCCGGCAACCCAGTCTTCACGTTCTGCAAAGAGAAGCTGGTAAATGCCATCGCCACGGTAACCGCTCCACTTGGTCCATGCGCTCATGGTAAAGTCACCTGCACAGGGGTCAATATCGCCCACTTTGACGAACTGACCAACCTTGAGCAGAATGCCCTTGCCCGACACACCTTCCACGTAGTTCACGGAATCGGCGACCGAGCCGTCATTGTTATAGACCTTAGCAACACTATCGGAGCCATCCATGTGGAGGTTCAAGGAAATCGCAAGTTCTTCCGTAGTATCGACAGCGGAAGTATCTTTTGCAGTAGTGTCAGGCACCACCGGTTCCGGCGTAGCGGTATCTTGCGGAACAGAGATACCATCGGGCACGTTCACCATAATGCCACCGTAAGCGGCGCCACTATAGTAATGGTAATCCGAAATCGTGAGCCAACCTTCGTTCTTGTTTTCGAGAGACGGAATCTTGAGAGTGTCGCCCACGACAGCCGTCATGAAGTTGAATCGGGCCTGTGACTGATCGCTCGCCACATACGCCAGCGAGATTTCGCCCACGGGCATGGATTCAAATGCAAACGAGCCATCGGAATTGACGGGAGCGACTTCGCTACGGCCCACAATGCGCATGTAACCGGACTTGGCCTCGGCAACACTGCTTTCGAGTCTGCGCGGGTGGCCGACCATCACGAGGGCGGCACCACTATGCTGAATACGGGAAAGGCCTGATTCGGAACCGTTCTCGGCGAACAGCACCACAGAGCGCGTACTGTCGAACTTCAAACTGAAAATACCATTATCGTCGGCTTCCACCACCACAGAATCTTCGATGGAGGTTTTATTCCAGTTGTCGTAATAGGCTACCACGCGGGCGCGGGCCACGGGTTGATTCGCCTCGGTCACCACGATTCCGCTTGCAATGGAGTTACCGATATCGGTCACGCCACCGGCAGTTTCGTCACTCTTGGAACAAGAAGTCAAACCTGCTGCAAAAAGAGCCAAAGCCACACCAGAGGCATATTTGAACAATCTATCCATTATTTTGCCTCCTTTTCAATCTTCTTACTCATCGGGAACGCCACAAGCATCATCTCGTAAACCCGCTCCACATTAGGGTCGTTCGCCGCCTTCGCAATAATCTTCTTGCGGGCGTCTTCAAGAACTTCGACAGCGTAATTATAAGAACTTTCACTCATGGCCAAGGTAGTGAACGCCGCAAAACGTTCGTTCTTGGGCATGGATTCTACAGCACCAATAGCATGCTGAATGTATTCGCGGCGAATCTGGCGCAAAGAAATCGGCGGAATTTCGGCGGCATCGAGCATTTGCGAAGTTTCTTCGTAATGGTCGCCCACCTTCTTGATCAAATTCCATTCCAGAAGTTTCTTGACAGCGTCGCGGGCCTCTTCGGTCGAGATTTGCGGCGTAAGCATGCGGGCAAGCACCATGTAGTCGTCGTGCCAGTCGGCATTCACCGCCATTTCGCGAACCACCGGATAGTACCACTTGCTAAAGTAGGCCTGTTCACGAGTAGTCACGTGTGTAAATTCGATTTGTTTGCGGATCTGGACAATCTGTTCCCAGGCGTTTTCGCGCTCGTTCACCTGTTGCGCCTGGTTGTACTGCACCAGGGCCTCGAAATACGCCTTCTGCAACGGCTCGAAATCCATCGCCTTCGCGATTTTTTCGATAGACTTTGGCGTCAGGTTAAAACGCCCGCGGATCACGTTCAAGCAGTAAGATGAGCTGCTGAACCCCGCCTTCGCCGCGAAGAATCGGTGCGAAAAGACGGCCCGCATTTTCTTCTGTTCCTCAAAGTAGTCTTGCAGGAACTTGCGGAAGTCGTCGTAATCAAACAGATGTTCTAGCGCAATACACATACCCTTAAAATAAATAATTTTTACACACCAGGCAATAGCCCGAGAAAATTTTTACACACCCCCCGACCTTTTTCGGACTTATTTTGACGGAAATCACAAAAAGCGGGACCATTGGTCCCGCTTTCAAACCATAAGAAAAGTTTACACGAACGTAAGGGCGCCCGTGTTGCGCTACATTCCCTTCTTCATGTTTTTCAACAGGGCGCTCATCTTGCCGGGCATGGCAGCGGCTTTCTTCGGAGCTGCACCCGGGCGGTCCTTGCCGGCGATTTTTGCCTTAAGGTCTGCGAGGGTGGCATGGCCCTGAATGCCGCCCTGCGGGCGGGCATTGCCGCGGTTATCGCGGCCGTGGCCACCGAATCCGCCGCGGTTACCACCAGCGCGCTGGCCACGCGGGCCATTAGCACCGGCACCGGCAACGCCGTCGGTAGATTCCTGCTTCATCGAAAGGCTAATGCGCTTCTGACCCACATCGACTGCGACCACGCGCACCTTCACGATATCGCCCACGGTCAAAACCGTCTTGGCGTCTTCTACGAACTTGTCGCTGATTTCAGAAACGTGCACGAGGCCGTCCTGGTGAACGCCAATGTCCACGAAGGCACCGAAGTTTGCCACGTTCGTCACGACACCTTCCATCCAGCTGCCCGTAATCAGGTCCTGAATGGTGCGAATCTTGTCGTCGAATTTGGCGTAGCGGAATTCCTTACGCGGGTCGCGGCTCGGTTTCTGGAGTTCCTTCATGATATCGTCCAAAGTAGCCTTACCCACTTCGTCGGAGAGGAATTCTTCGAGGTTGATCGCCTTCACGGCTTCGGCGTTACCCACCATGTCCTTCACAGAAACGCCAGCCTTTTCAGCCATCTTTTCCACGAGGGCGTAGTTTTCCGGGTGAACGGCAGAATCATCCAGCGGGTTTTCGGCACCCGGAATGCGCATAAAGCCTGCAGCCTGTTCAAAGGCCTTCGGGCCAAAGCCCTTCACGTTCTTAAGGGCTTCGCGGCTAGCGTAAGCACCGTTTTCTTCGCGGTACTTCACAATCGCTTCGGACAAAGTATTGCTGAGGCCAGCCACATGAGAAAGCAGCGGAGCAGAAGCGCTGTTCACGTCGACACCGACCATGTTCACGCAGCTTTCCACCACTTCGTCCAGGCGCTTCTTGAGTTCGCGCTGGTTCACGTCGTGCTGGTACTGGCCCACGCCAATGGACTGCGGATCGACCTTCACGAGTTCAGCAAGCGGATCCTGCAAGCGGCGGCCAATGGAGATGGCGCCACGAGTGGTCACGTCTTCCTTCGGGAATTCCTGGATAGCAATCATGCTTGCGCTATACACAGATGCGCCCGCTTCCGAAACAATCACGCGCGGAGGAACCTTGCCCTTGAACTTGGCAGACATTTCGGCGCAGAATGCATCCGTTTCGCGGCTAGCGGTACCGTTACCGATAGCGATCAAGTCAATCTTGTACTTGTCGATAAGGCCCATCAGGTACACGGCGGCACCGGCCTTGTCATTCCACGGTTCGTGCGGCTTGATGATGCCGTGATCCATGAACTTGCCGTTTTCGTCGAGCACTGCCACCTTGCAACCCGTACGGAAACCCGGGTCAAGGGCGAGCACTGCCTTGTGGCCAGCCGGAGCGGCGAGCAAAACGTCCTGAAGGTTCTTGCTGAACACCTTGAAAGCTTCTTCTTCGGCGGCATCCTTCAACAGGAGGCGCACTTCGCTTTCCATACTCGGCTGAAGCAGGCGTTCCCAAGCATCCTGGCACATGGCTTCCAGATACGGAGTCCAAGTGGTGTTGCCCTTGATAATCTGCTGCTTGAGGTAGCCGATCATTTCTTCGTTCGGCACTTCGATAGAAAGGCGGAGCACCTTTTCCTTTTCGCCGCGGCGGAGAGCCAGCATACGGTGGCTCGGAATCTTGGACACCTGTTCGCTGTAATCGTAGTAATCCTTGAACTTGGTTTCCTGGCCTTCGAAATCCTTCTTGACCTTGGAAATCATGACACCGGTCTTTTCCATCTTGTTACGCAGGTACTGACGGAATTCGGCGTTGTCGGCCACTTCTTCGGCCAAAATGTCGGCAGCACCCTTGAGAGCAGCCTTCGGGTCGGCAAGGCCCTTTTCTTCGGAAAGGTAAATCAGGGCAATCTGTTCTGCCGTGTTGCCAGTTTCTTCCTGTGCCCACATGAGGCGAGCCAAAGGTTCGAGGCCCAGTTCCTTTGCAGCCGTTGCGCGAGTGCGCTTCTTCGGCTTGTACGGGGCGTAAATATCTTCGAGGAGGGTCTTGTCCTTACAGGCTTCGATCTGTGCCTTGAGTTCGGGCGTGAGCTTGCCCTGTTCTTTGATGCTCTTGAGAATCGTTTCTTTACGGTCTACCAGTTCTTGCAGGTAGTCGCGACGGTGACTGATGTCGCGCAGTTCAATTTCGTTCAATGTACCCGTCTGGTCTTTACGGTAACGGGCGATAAAGGGGATGGTGCCACCCTGGTCCATCAGTTCGAGCGCCTTGGCGACGCGCCATACTTCAAGGTTAAGCTCTTCGGCAATAATTGCAGAAAAATCCATAATATGTAGTTTCCGTTATATGTATTTCGGTTGAGGGTCTTAAAGCCCTGAGTCCAACCCAGCACCGCAGTGCGGGGTACCCTAGAAGTTTTCCTAAGGTATGGGGAATATAGATAATTCCGATGACAGCTGAGTGTCAAAAAGGGCCTATTCTCCGTAAGTTTATTGTAGCGAAATTGTTAACTCACGGTCTCTCAACAACTTACGGCACACACAGCAAACCTTTGGAATCTTGAATAATTTTCTATCTTTGGGTCGGTCAGTTCGAAACCCATCCTGACTTTAAACAAAACTAGGAGACTTTATGCGTTCAGAAGCTGAACTCGAAGGCGTAACCCTACTGGGCAATACGAAAACCCAATACAAGACCACCTACAGCCCCGAAGTGCTGGAAAAGTTCCCAAACAAGCATCCGGGTAACGACTATATGGTCACCTTCAACTGCCCGGAATTCACTAGCCTCTGCCCGAAAACCGGCCAGCCGGACTTTGCCGAAATCAAGATCAACTACATTCCGGACCAGTACCTGGTTGAATCCAAGTCCCTGAAGCTTTACATGTTCTCGTTCCGTAACCACGGTGACTTCCACGAAGACTGCGTAAACATCATCATGAAGGATTTGGTCAAGCTGCTGGAACCCAAGTATTTGGAAGTCGAAGGCATCTTTATGCCGCGTGGCGGTATTTCGCTTTACCCGTTTGCCAACTACGGCAAGCCGGGCACCGAATTCGAAACCCTCGCCAAGACCCGTCTGTTCACCGCCATCGATAGGAGAAAGTAAGATGCCGTTCCAGAACGAAATCATCCTTATCGCCTCTATCTTCGTGTTCTTCGGCGGACTCGTCGGCTTTTTCCGCTTCTTTGGCAAGCAGGGCATTTTCGCCTGGACGGTAATCTGCACGATCGCCGCCAACATCGAAGTGCTGATTCTGGTGCACGCCTTCGGTCTCGACACCACGCTCGGCAACGTGATTTTTGCATCGTCGTTCCTGGCCACCGATATCATGAGCGAAATCTTCGGCAAGAAAGACGCCAGCCGCTGCGTCAAAATCGGCATCCTCGCGAACGTGACCTTCATTCTGATTTCGCAGAGTTGGTTCCTGTACATTCCGGCCGCAGGCGACACTATGGCAGAACCGATTCGCACCGTATTCGCCAACACCCCGCGCGTGATGCTTGCGAGCCTGTTCGCCTACGCCATTTGCGAAATGTACGATGTGTGGGCCTACCACGCCGTTTGGAAATGGTCCGAAAAGAAGTTCGGCGACAAGCGCGGTTTCTTGTGGCTGCGTAACAACGGTTCTACGCTGGTGAGCCAGTTGATTAACGTGGTCGTATTCAACCTGCTCGCCTTCGCTGGCGTGTTCCCGTGGAATACGATTGGTGAAATCCTGATTTTCGGTTACGGCATCTTCATCGTGACATCATTGATGGACACACCGTTCGTGTACCTTGCACGCCGCATCGCCGAAAAGCATCCGGAACTGATGAAAGACTAATCTTCGACTTTATGGTCGTGGAATAATTCTTTAGGCAAGGGCTTACCCTGCTTGCGCCAAGCGGCGTATTCGGCCGTTGCCGTGAAGATGGCATCCGTCGTAGAGTTCAGGGCCGTTTCCATACTGTCTTGAACCACGCCGATAATAAAGCCGATGGCCACCACCTGCATGGCAATGTCGGTCGAAATGCCGAAGGGAGCGCATGCCAGCGGAATCAGGAGAAGCGAGCCGCCAGCCACACCGCTAGTACCGCAGGCGCCAATGGTTGCAAGCAAGCAAACAATCAACGTCGAGGTTAACGAGACCGGCACTCCGAGGGTATGCACCGTCGCAAGCGCCATGACCGTAATAGTAATTGCCGCACCGCTCATGTTGATGGTCGCACCCAGCGGAATAGAAACGGAATAAAATTCGCGGTCGAGCCCGAGCCTTTTACAAAGAGCCATGTTCACAGGAATGTTCGCGGCGGAACTGCGGGTAAAGAAAGCCGTAACGGCACTGCTCTTGAGGCACTTGAGCACCAGCGGATACGGGTCATGACGCAACACAAGCCCCACAAGAGCCGGCACAATCACAAGTGCCACAAAGAGCATGGTGATAACCAGAACCAGGATGAGCGAACCGTAGGTCTTGAAAATACCGATTCCGTTCGTAGAAACCGAGGTGTACATGATGCCCATGATACCGAACGGAGCAAGGTTAATAATCCAGCGCACCACCATCGACACGGCATTCGACATATCTTGCAACACCGTAAGCGTCACCGGGCTTGCAATCTTCTTGACGGCAAACCCCAAAAAGGCAGCCCACACCAGAATGCCTATATAATTAGCATCAGAAATAGAGGCAAACGGATTCGACACCGCATTTACCAACAAATTATGCAAGATTTCATAAATATCGGTAGGGACCACCGAGACATCGGCAGACACAGCTAAATCTAGGTTCTGCGGGAATAGGAGACTCGCCCCCAAGGCAACAAACGAAGCAAGCAACGTGCTCACCAAGTACAAAATAATCACGCGGGCAAAGCGACGGTCAAAACGCGAATTGCCAGTGGCAAGCGAACAAATAATCAAAATGAACACAAGCACTGGCGCCACTGCCTTAAGCGCACCCACGAACAAAACGCCGAATTCGCTAATCCATTTTTGCGACGGCAAAAGCGCACCCAGGAGAGCGCCCACGACTATCGAAATCGCGATACGGAGCACCAGGTTCGCACTATTATATTTATTGATTAAAGCCTTTAATTTCATGGCAGGCCTCCACTTTCCTATGTGTAATATAAATATAATTTTGCGGTTTTTGGGACAAAAACGAAAGGTGCGCAAAAAATCAAGGCCATTTTGGCGGGCGTCATTTTCCAAAGCCGCCCTGATGAACTAAATTTTGCGCGGAAAATGTTTTTTACGGTGCTCACATACCTGGTCATCGGCCTTTTGGCTGTGTTCGGACTATTCTATATAGTCTTGGAGGCGCGGTTCTTCCGTGCGCTGGGTTCGGTGCGCGTGGGCAATTCCGATGTGGAGCCCGCCCCCAAGGTAAGCATCTTGATTGCCGCCCGCAATGAATCGGTGGGTATTCGGGCTACATTGGACTCGGTTTTAGCTCAAGACTACCGCGGTGACTGGGATGTTTGGGTGGCCGACGACCGCAGCGACGACGATACGCCGAAAATTTTGGCCGATTATGCCGCCAAGAACCCCAGACTGCATGTTCTGACAATTAAAGAGATTCCGGAAGGGGTCAGCCCCAAAAAGCATGCGCTTTCACTGCTGATCGAGGCCTGCGAAGGCGAAATTCTGTGCCTGACCGACGCCGACTGCCTGGTAAAGCCCACCTGGGTCACGGGAATTGTCGCCGAATTCGAACCGGGCATTGAACTAGTAGCCGGGCATTCGTACATTCCTACAATCCCCGGTAAGTCAAGCATCCTTATCTGCATGCAGGCGGTCGAGACCCTCATTTACCGAGTCGCCGGCACCGCGGGCCTCGCGATGCGACTCCCGCTCACAAGCACCGGCAACAACCTCGCCTACCGCAAGAGCTTCTTCAAAAGCGTGCATGGATTCGATAACGTCATCAAAATTCAGAGCGGCGACGACGACCTGCTGATGCAGAAACTGGCCGCTGACCGCCCCTGGGCCATGCGCTACTGCATCGCCGAGTCCACCTTCGTGACCACCAACGGCAAGGAAACCCTCAAGGAACTCTGGGAACAACGCAAGCGTTGGGCCTCGAAGACTATATACTATACACCGAAAATCGTCTTTGTGCTCTCTATGGTGTTCCTGTTCCTGGTCATGCAATGTATCGCAGCAGCATTTGCACCGTTCAGCTTTAACGTTTTGATTGCGACGATTATCGCGTTTGTCGCCAAGTGTATCGGCGATTTGGTTTTAATACTCCGCGGGCTCAGGATATTCAAGCAGGAGCACCTTTTAAAATGGTGTATCCCGGTTGAATTCATTCACGCCCCCTTTACCGTGCTGGCCGTGCTTTTTGGCCTGTTCGGACGATTTAAATGGAAATAATGATGGCAACTACAACAAAAAAAGCAACAGCCGTTAAGGCAACAAAGACCGCAGCGACAAAGACTACCGCTGCAAAGAAAACTGCAACGAAGGCAGCTAAGACTCCGGTCGAAGGCAAGACCCTGATTATCGCCGAAAAACCGAGTGTAGCCCTAGACCTAGTGCGCGTGCTCGGCCAAAAGAACTTTAAGAACGAAAAGACCCACTACGAAAGCGACACCACCATCGTGAGCCATGCCATCGGCCACCTGGTTGAAATCGCCGACCCCAAGGAAATCGACGAAAAGTACAAGAAGTGGGAAATGAGCACGCTCCCCATGCTCCCCAAGGAATTTCCGCTTGTTGCCACACCAGCGACCAAGGGCCAGCTTTCCGCTTTAAGCAAGCTCATCAAGCGCAAGGACGTGACGACCATCGTGAACGCATGCGATGCGGGCCGCGAAGGTGAACTGATTTTCTTCTATATATTACAGTATGTGCTCAAGGGCAAGTTCACTGGCAAGACCATCAAGCGCCTGTGGATGCAGAGTATGACCCCAGCCGCCATCAAGGAAGCATTCGAAAACATGCGCGATGGCTCCGAAATGGAAAACCTGAAGGCCGCCGCCCTTTGCCGTAGCGAAGCCGACTGGCTGATTGGCATGAACGGAAGCCGCGGCCTTACCGCCTACAATAGTTCCATGGGCGGATTCCAGGTGACCCCGTGCGGCCGTGTGCAGACGCCGACGCTCGCCATTATCGTGAACCGCGAAGAAGAACGCCTGCAGTTTGTGCCGCAGAAGTTCTGGACCGTGGAAGCCGAATTCGACAACGACGGCAGCCACTACCCCGGCAAGTGGTTCACCACCAGCAAGGAAGACGGCAAGGACAAGGTCAAGCAGATTTTTGACGAAAAGAAAGTCAAGGAAATCTTGAAGAAGTGCAAGGGCAAGGCCGGCACTGTGGAAGAAACGTCTGCTCCCTCGCTCCAGAAGTGCGGTCCGCTGTACGACTTGACCACGCTGCAGCGCGAAGCAAATAACCGCTTCGGCTTTAGCGCCAAGACCACCCTTTCGATTGCACAGGCTTTGTACGAACGCCACAAGGCAACCACCTACCCGCGTACCGACAGCCGTTGCTTGCCCGAAGACTACGTGGCTCCGGTGAAGGCAACCCTCGGAAAGATTGAAGGCCCGCTCGCCAAGTTCGCCGAGACCGCCCTCAAGAACAACTGGGTCGTGAAGACTCCCAAGGTGTTCGACAACTCCAAGATTTCGGACCACTTCGCCATCATCCCCACCGGCGTGATGCCCTCGGGCCTGACCGAAGCCGAACAAAAGATTTTCACGATGATTTGCCAGCGATTCATCGCTGTGTTCTTCCCGCCTGCCAAGTACGAAAACACCACCCGCGTAACAACCGTGGAAGGTGAAACCTTCCTCACCGAAGGCAAGGTGCTGGTAGACCCGGGCTTCAAGGCCGTGTACGGCAAGGACAGTGACGACGAATCGAGCATCCCGGCACTCAAGGGCAAATCTGCCAAGACAGTCGCCCTCGAAGAAAAGGAAGACTTTACCAAGCCGCCTGCACACTACACTGAAAGCACGCTCCTCTCGATGATGGAAAGCGCCGGTAAGCTGGTGGAAGACGAAGAACTCCGCGACGCCATGAAGGAACGCGGACTTGGAACGCCGGCAACGCGCGCCGCCATTATCGAAAAGCTCGTCAGCGACAAGTACGTGGTTCGCGACGGCAAGGACATGATTCCGACCGCCAAGGCATTCGACCTCATCAAGGTGCTGAAGGCCATGGACATCGAAGCGCTCACCAGCCCGGAACTCACCGGTAACTGGGAATATAAAATGGAGCAAATCGAGAAGGGCAAGGAAACCCGCGAAAAGTTCATGGAAGGCATCGTCGACATGACGCGCACCATGGTGAAAAACATCAAGGGTTTCAAGGAAGAAAGCACCACCGGCGAAGCCCCGTTTAGCCCCGTGAACGGCAAGAAGGTTTTCGAGACCGTAAGCCGCTACACCACCGAAGACGGCATCGTGATCCGCAAGATGATTGGCGGCAAGAGACTCACTCCGGAAGAAATCACCGAGCTCTTGACCAACAGGAAGATTGGCCCGCTCACCGGATTCCGTAGCAAGCGTGGCGCCGAATTCTCAGCCGTCGTGATTATCAACGACGAAAACAAGATTGAATTTGTATTCGATGAAAAGCCCGAAGAAGTAGAAGTCGGAGCCGAAGTCGGCAAGTCGCCTGTAGACGGCGCCGCCGTATACGAGACCATGACCGGCTACGTGAGCGATTCTTACCTGAAGAAGGAACCCAGCGGCATTACGCTTCCGAAGATTCTCTTGGGCAAGGAAATTCCGCTGGAAGAAATCAAGAAGATGCTCGCCGGCGAAAAGACCTCGCTCCTCAAGGGTTTCCGCAGCAACAAGACCCACCGCACCTTTGACGCATACCTTTATTTGGATAAAGGCGGCAAGCTCAAGTTCGACTTCCCGCCCCGTGAATTCAAACCGAGACGCTTTGGCAAGAAGAAGGCCGAGTAGCCCCGCGGAATGTATCTTAAACGAGCAGCAACAATCTTTTTAGCGGCATTTGCCTTTGCGCAGGCGGAGGATTCTCAGCCTGACGTACAGTTCGTTCCGTTGAACTCTTTGACGGAATCGCTTGCTAATGTACCGTACACCGCCGAAGCCTTGCCGCAAAACGATTCTGCGCAAACGCCTTATGGCCTCCCCCGCGAGCTCTTGCCGCTGTGGGATTCGCTGACGATCAAGCAGAAAGCGGCGCAGATGGTGATGGTGTACATGACGCCTGCATCGTTCATGCTTGAGCACGAATTCGGCGGATACCTGGTGATGAAAAATCACCTGAAGAATTTGGATAAATTCACCGATAACATCCGCACCGTCAACGAGAACATGCGAATCAAGCCGCTCGTGGCCGCCGACCAGGAAGGCGGCTACGTGAACCGCATCTCGGTTGTGGCGCCGCAATGGGAGCACACCCCGAGCGCTAAGCAAATGCGCGCCATGAGTGAAGATTCCATTCGCGCGCTCGCCAAAAGAATCGGTGCTGTGCTCGACAGTGTAGGAATCAACTTGAATTTGGCCCCCGTGCTCGACCCCGCCAAGGACAGCCGCGGCAAAAATTCGTTCATGGAAGAATCCAAGCGTTCTTGGGGCGAAGACACCTTGAATGCACCTAAGGTCCGCGCCTTTGTGCAGGGCATGCGCGAAAGCAACGTGGCCTGCGTATCGAAGCATTTCCCAGGTTACGATTCCTGGACCAACAGCGACCACCAAATCGCCGTGAGTTCAACCCCCAGGGCTAAAGTCGCGAAGAACGTAGAATTCTTCAAAACGCTCGCCAGCGACATTCCCGTAACTATGATGAGCAGCGTAAGCTTCGTGCGCATCTCAAGCCGTCCTGCCGTATTCGAGCCGAAAATTGTGAAGATGGCACGCGACATGTCGCCTGAAACAGTCTTCCTTACCGACGACCTGTGGGGCGTAAGTCTGCGCGCCTGGGTAAGCGGCAACGAACGCGTGCGCAGCAAGAACTACCCCGCCAAGGACTTCAGGAAACTCGTTCGCACTGCCTTGATGGCAGGCAACGACATGTTCATGATTACGTACCCGCAGAAAGCAGTTGAAATGGTGAATTACCTCGCCGCGCTTTCGAAGCAAAGCAAGTACTACCGCGAACGAATTGAGGAATCCTCCGCCCGCATACTTAAAATGAAGTATAAGGCGGGGATAATTAAGTAAAAAAAGCTGAACCCGGACCGAGTCCGGATTGACACTTCAGGCGAGAGTCATCAGATAGCATCGACTTTCGCTTTTTTCGGGGTCGAGAGATTCTTGACTTCCTTAAGAATCTTTTCCGGCCCGACTTTATTGTAAGCAAGCTTCAGGATTTCTGCAGCTGCAAGCGCGTCATCTAAAGCTCGGTGATGATTGAATTCCGGCAGCTCCAACGCCTGCGTCAACTTATGCAAGCTGTAGCTCGGAAGTCCAGGGAAAAAGCGGCGAGCAATCTTGACCGTACAAAGCCTCGGCGGGTCAATCTTAATGCAACAACGCTTGAGTTCCGTACGCATGAACTTGCTATCGAACTGCACATTGTGCGCCACAAAGATGCGTTCCTTCAATAGTTCCGCAACTTCTTCGGCAATCGATGCAAACTGTGGCTTGCCGCGAACCATTTCGTCCGTAATACCCGTAAGGTTCTGCACAAAAGGCTGAATCGGCATTCCCGGATCCACCAGCGCCGAAAAAGTCTTGACCACTTCGCAATCGTCCATCAGCACAATACCGACTTCGGTAATGCGCCCGACTTCAGCTGTCCCCCCCCGTCGTTTCTAAATCTACAACTGCAAACTTCATGGGGGCTACTTAATAGGGATATCGAACTCCAGCGACTGGCGGGCAGATTCGCTCACCACCTTCGCCTTGAGCACCTTGGATTTAGGCTTTGCAAAAAGGGGCACGACCATCAAATTAGAAACCTTGCTACTTTCGACAGTGGGTTTCGCCTCGCTATCGCGAGCCGTCTGCGAGAAAATCGGCTTCTTGCCCTTATCGTAAATGTAATACGTCAGCTCGCGGGTATAACCCGGCTTAATCTGGCTCGTCGGCACCTGAAAATACACCATGCCGCCCTTGGGCACCTTGCGCAAACTGTCACGGATTTCTTCTTCGGTGGCGAATTCGCCATCCATCATCATGCGAATATCTTTTTTAATCTTGTTGGCGCTTTCGTAGCTCACTGTAATCTGAAACTTGGCGTCTTCAGGAATGGCGCTAGGGCGCACATCGCGGATTTTGGAATTGTTCTGGTGGTATTCCCAACGGCCGTTATCATGCAGAATCACCGTTGAACCGTTCGAAGCTGTGGCGATCATGTCTTCAGCAAAGACCCCTGTCGCCGAAAGCAACAGAATCATCGCTATAACCCATAAAAATCCAACCGACCCACATACCCAAACGTTAAACTTCATGGGATCCTCTTACACTAAAACTCCATAGCGTAATATAAATGAATACCAGCGAAAAAGACCCAGAAAGAGCAAAAAAAAGCGAAAAATAAGAAAAAGCCGCCATTCCAATCCCAAAACGTCACTTTTTTTGATTAATCCCGAATCGTTTTATTTATTTTAAGGGCATGAATTTCCCGATTTCCGCTTTTGTTTTCGCCGCATTGCTTTTTTGCGCCTGCAGCAACAGCGAAGGGGAATTTACCGGAACAGCAGAAATCCCCGCAACAGCGGATTATCTACCTTTAAACGATACGGAATACCCTTACGCAGGAATCCCGAGAATCGTTATCGAAACCGAAAATCGAACCCCCGTCAAAGACCGCAAAACCGAAATCCCTGCCAAGCTGCAAATATGGGGCGAGAACGCCCCCGAAAGCGAAGTGTTGGATTTGACCATCAAGGGAAGGGGCAATTCCACCTTGGACATGCCCAAGAAAGGCTATAAAATTGAATTCGTCGACAAACAGCCCATGCTGGGAATGCCCGCCGACCGGGATTGGGCGCTAATCGGAAACTACGCCGACAAGACCTTAATGAAGAACCTGTTGGCCTTTCGGCTTTCGGCCGGACTGGGCGCCTATTACACGCCCCGGAGTCAATTCGCCGAACTGTACCTGAACCGGGAATACCTGGGAGTCTACCAACTCACCGAGACCCTCAAAATCGGAAAGAACAGAATCAGGGTACCGTCGCCAAGCACGACCTTTCTTGTCGAAATCGACGCAAAATCCCACAAGGACGAACACATTTATTTAACCAACTTGGGAAAAGCGCTCAACATCCATTACCCCAAAGAGCTGAACACCCTGTCTCAGGACACGCTGATTTCGTTCGTCAACAATTTCGAATCCTATGTTCAGTTCATGAAAGAGTACAAATCGTTGTCTTTAGACCAATGGATCAATATCAAGGAATACATTCTTTATTACTGGATTCAGGAATTCGCGAAGAACCTGGACGCCAACTTTTACACAAGCGTCTATTTCACATGGTCCATCGACAGTCGCATTTTTATGGGCCCCGTATGGGACTTCGACCAGGCTTTCGGAGGCCATAACGACACCAAAGACACTATACCATCGGAATACGGAATTCGTGACCGTTATTGGAACAAATACCTGTTCGAAGACACAACCTTCTTGCTAAAGGCCCAAGAATTCTGGGAATCGCACAGGAACGTTTTCATGTCGGTTCTGGATACAATCGACCGCTACCGAGCCGTGCTAGAAAAGCCCGCCCAAAACAACTTTAAGCGCTGGGACACTCCCTATGCGACCTATGACGAAGCCGTGCATGAGCTTAGGAACTGGGTCGCCATGCGCTTTATCTGGATCGACCAGGAACAGAAAAAGCTGAAAAGTGAGCTCAATCACACCGTTGACTAATCATCAAGATGAGTAATAAAAAAAACATTAACAGCAGTTTACAAACAGTATATATTTGTGGACATGCGAGATTGTTCCGCAAAGATACTCCACCTACTCCTAGGCGCCATTATCGGGTGCCTAGTTTTTGGATGTAGCAATAGCGAAGGGACAGACACTGTCGGAACAGAAATCATAGCCGTAGTTGAGAATAGCAGCGACGAAATTGCAGACTCCATCCCATCTCAAGAAACATCTTCCGCAAAGATCATCGATTACCTCCCCATCGACGACACGGAATACCCCTATGCAGGCATTCCGCGCATTGTAATTGAGACAGAGAACTACCGGGAAATCAGGGACCGTGAAACCGAAATCCCCGCCAAGCTACAAATCTGGGGCGAGCATGCCCCCGAAAGTGAAATCTTGGATTTGACCATAAGGGGGAGGGGGAATACTTCGTGGGACGCTCCCAAAACAAGTTTTAAAATTGAATTTATCAACAAGCAAGAAATGCTTGGAATGCCTAAAGACAGAGACTGGGCTTTAATTGCAAATTATGCAGACAAGACTCTGATGAAGAATTATTTAGCATACCATTTGTCCGCAGAACTGGGCGCACATTACGCACCTCGATGCGAGTTTGTCGAAGTGTATTTAAATAAGGAGTATCTTGGCGTCTATCTACTTACAGAAACCGTAAAAATTGGGAAAAACCGGATTAACATTCCCAACAATACAAATTCCTATGTTGTCGAAGTTGACGGCAAATATCGAAAAGACGAACAAATTATCTTTTCAAACATTATAAAAAATAGCGGGAACGGCAAAGCGTTCAAAGTCCACAATCCCAAGAACGCAGCAGAAGGTTCACTAATTACACTTCAAGATCACATTCAGGATTTTGAGAGGTATCTGAAAAATATTGATAATTCCTACGAAAACAACATCGCCCAATGGCTCGACATTGATGAATTCATAAAACACTATTGGATACAAGAATTTTCTAAAAACCCTGATGCAGGTTTTTATACAAGTAACTACGCCCCAGAATTGGGCTTTTTCACAAGCGTGTTCTTCACCTGGACAAAGAACGATGTTATACGAATGGGACCCGTTTGGGATTTCGACCTAGCATTCGGAGGTCACGCCGACAAGAACCTTGATCAACCACAAAACTGGCATTTTAAAAATGCTTATTGGAACTATTACCTATTTAAAGATTCAACGATTCAACAATTATGCCGCAATTTTTGGGTCAACCAAAAAGATTATTTTTCATCAACCCTCAACACCATCGATTCCATACAATCTTACCTAAATTCCGCAGCGAGTAACAACTTTAAACGGTGGAATATTCTGTCCAGTACCAGCTATAATTTCCATCCATTCGCTTATTCGAATTACAGCAAAGCAATCGTTGATTTAAAAAATTGGATAAGTCAAAGAATATTGTGGATTGATTCCAATTTAGATTACTAGAAATTATATTCTTGACATAATCCGAACATACAAACAAAACACAAGTGCAATTGGATAATAACCTATTGCCAAGGCGGGGTGGTTCACGAGTTTTCGTTGGACCTTGCAAAACATTCCTAAATAGCGATCCGGATGCAAGAACAATTCAATGACATTTATTTTTACGTCCTTAATAGTTTTGTCTTTTTGCTTTCCCGTAGAACAATTGTCAAAGCGATTCTTATCCAATTCATTTAACCATTCGCATCGTTCTTTTGAATTAAAGACAACCGATTTTAGAACTATCCGGGCACACTGTTTTAGAGGGACTTCATTATTTCCCAACCACGCACACAGACCTTTGAAATGCAACAACATCCGTTCCTGCATTTCACGGATATATTTGTCATATAAATATTCTTCTTTTTCATTAGTTTTCAAGCGAGCCCTCACTATCCCAGACTCTTCATAATACGAGTCAACAGAACCATGAGGTGCCGTAAGAATCTGTTCATACATGGAACAATTTGTACACAGCACTCCATAGTAGGCCGTATTTGGCGCATTTTCGCCCATATCAAAAAGCAACCCCTTTCTCACACATTGATTCGGAATATTCATTTTCTCTTTTCGTCTTGAACCAATGTAGAAACCAACTGTATTCCACCCCGAAATAGAAGCTATAGTTTGTTGAGAATGGTTATACCAGCCTTCATCAACTATAAACAAGGTGTCTCCGCTTTTAAACGATTGCAAATATTTTAGCAACAAGTCCTTTGATTCTTCATCATCTCTCGCTGCAAAGCACACTTTTCTAGAATTTAAACAATATGCACTTTCAATTCGTTCGCATTCAGGGACTACATTTTTTTGATACACATCAAAAAGTTCCTGTAACAAATACCCACCTCTGCTCAAGAACGCCAGTTTATGCGCATTGTTTCTTTTCGCCTCTGAAAACAGTCTCTGTATAAAAGCGAACAAGACTACGGAATACTCTTCGAAGCACGAATTTTTATAGAGCCAATTTGATTTTTTCGATACAATCTTCTTGGAATAATCCCATTTAAATCGTTTACTCAAATTAGTATATATTTTATGACGAATCGGGAAATACCTAACGGCAGCAACACCTTGCTTTTTCGCCGACAGGACATCATCCCTTTTACTATCACCGAGCATCACTACATTTTTGGGGTCAACATTTATTTTTTCAAGGACATACTTATAAAGCGCCCCCGTTCTTTTACTGGCATTGCACTCCGAGGAAATAAAGACGCCATCAAAAAGATTGCTTACCCCTAGCGATTTAAAGAAAGAATCATAGGCTTTTTGGGGCATATAGAAGTCAGACACCAAATAGACCTTCTTGCCTTTCTGCTTCAGTAGATAAAGTGCGTCAACAACTTTTTTATTCGGATACTGACAACCCAATTCGATTGATTCATCAACCGAGTAACTTAAATTCAAAAATTGCTCAAATTCTACATGCCCCTCTAAACGAGCTAAACTATAAATTTCTGAAACCAAGTTTCTATACGGCGGCTCATCAAATTCCTTTCGAAGATTCAACAGGGCTTTTTTTCGATAAAACGCCAAGCTGCTTTCATCAACACAATTAGGTTCCACGTTTAATTTCGCAAGAAGTCTTCTAGCCCACAACCTATATATCTGATGAGAATGTATATATCGAAAAACCAGCGTATCGAAATAATCAACGAATACCACATCGTAGGGAAGGAGTTTTTTCAACAGATTCATTTTACGCTTCCTTTTAATATTTTCATTAATTGAGAATCTATTGTCTGATCATAATTCCAAATTCCAAAACCAGCACCATTCATTCCCCAGAAAGTATAAGAAATATTGTATTCATCAAACAACGAAACAAGATCTTCAAGCCAACGTTTGCGCGCATCTAAATCAGGTACATTTCGTCGACAGCCAATTTCCCCTACATTCAAGGGGATTCCATATTTCTTGGCAACTTTTACGGCATTAGCAATTTCCGCTCTTATTGTTTTCTTGTCATATGTAGACAAGCCATATTTCAACTTTTGTTTTAAAGAATCAGGAAGTCGCCTATAAGAACTATCAGGAATCGTCTGCCCCGGATAGACGGCAGGGCCGTCATAATACTTTAATTCGGTCCACGACGCCTTGTAATGGGTAAGTACGGAAGGTTGATAGAAATGGAAAGACAGAATCAGCTTTTTGTCGTTTTGGGGAATTTTCAGATACTTAAAAGTCCACAATTGGTTGCCCCGATTCGACCCAATCACAAGAAAACGATCCTTCTCTTTTTGACGAATCTGTTTAATCCATTTTGCGACCAGTTTATTCCATTTATCATGTTCATTGATTGGCGCTGCAGGCTCATTCAAGCATTCATAAGCCAGGGAATCTACTGAATATTTAGAGAATTCCTGTTGTAATTTTGACCAAACATTCAAAAAATGCTGTTCGGCAGATGAATCTGAAAAAAGAATATTTTTCTCATTCAAGAAAAAATGAACCCTAGAACGATGAAGGTCTAAAACAACCTTCAAACCTTTTCCAATCGCATAATCTATACGATCTTGCAACAAAGTGAATTCGGCGTTTCGGTACGCCAAGCTGTCATCAAACAATACGGTTTCATTAACAGGTATACGAATATGGTCAAAGCCCAACGAGCAAAGCAAATCAATCTTAGAATGAGAAAAAAGAGTATCTAGTTGACCCTTAAAAAGTCACTTCGCGAGCGCAGGATAAGGAGGTTCGCCGTTTTTATTCACCCCTTCCCGGCAAAGGAAGCAACAGTATAGCC
>NZ_FRBF01000026.1 GCF_900142545.1 Fibrobacter sp. UWT2
TGGCAGATTGATGTGCGTGCCCTTGCACGCCGCTAGTATTGTAGGGCTACGCCCGTATATGAAGAACCGCCGGCTTCGCCGGCGGGTCACTTTTTTGCTTTGCTAGGGGATATTTTTTATTTGGTGTAAATCTTATGCTCGGCCATATAGATAGCTAGGTAGTCGATGACGCCGGATTCTGCGCTTTTCGTGGCGCATCTTGCAAAATGTGGACTTTTTTTAAACAAAATGTTGTTAAAATCTCATCATATTGTTCAAAAATATTGTAAAACTATTGACTTTTAATTGCAAAAAGTGTAGATTTTTTATATATTCTCTGGAAAGGAGTGTGGTATGGGTGTATTGGAAACATTCAGGGCGGCGTGTGTCGCCTTATCTCTCGCGGCTGTTGCCGCATTTGCGGCCTCGGTCGCCGTTCACGATCCTTCCGTCATTGTGGTCTATAAGGACGCGGGCGGGAATTCGTATCCTGAAAACGATGCGGCCAAGTCGCGGATGAAGTATTATTACATATTCGGGACCATGAACGGGGCGGCATATTCCCGCGATATGCTGGACTGGACCCCGTTTACGCCGCAGCTTTCGAGGGGCGGCACGGTGTATGTCACTGGCAACGAGGCCAGGGACGATTACTACAGCGTGTTCAAGGCGGAAGCCGACTATGCGGAACATACGAATTCCGCGACCGCCAAGGGGAACTTGTGGGCGCCCGATATCGTGTGGAACAAGAAGCTGAAAAAGTGGTGCTTGTACTTTTCGATGGCGGGCGAGGACTGGAAAAGTTCCATTGTGCTCCTGACATCCGACAAGATCGAGGGGCCGTACGAGTACAAGGGTGCGGTCGTCTACGGCGGGATGGACAAGCAGACGGCGGGTTCTGCCGCCAATGCCGACTACGCGAAGGTGACGGGTTCTTCGACAATCGACGAGCGTTACTATATCGCAAGCAACGGTGTCACTAATTTGGGCAAGTGGGATGGCGGCTATGGTTCCAGCTGCATCGACCCGAACGTGTTCTACGACGAGGACGGAAACCTGTGGCTCCTGTACGGTTCGTGGAGCGGCGGGCTTTTCCTGGTCAAGCTCGATGAGTCTACCGGTCTCAGGGACTATTCGTACAAGTACGGGAACAACGGCGCGGCCAAGTGGAGCGGGACTTCGATGCTCGAGGACCCTTACATGGGTATCCACGTGGGTGGCGGTTATTATGTGAGTGGCGAGGGTTCGTACATCCAGTATTTCAAGGATGCGGATGGCAATGGCTACTACTACCTGTTCGTGAGTTACGGGTTCTATTCGCCCGAGGGCGGCTACACCATGCGCGTGTTCCGCAGCAAGGACGTGAAGGGGCCCTATGTCGATGTGGATGGGACTCCTGCGATTTTTGAAAAGTTTATCCTGAACTATTGGGGCAATACCGACCGCGGATTCCCGATTGTCGCGAATTACCGCTGGAGTTTCTGGGCCGAAGACCGTGCCGAAATTGCGGATGGGCACAATTCGCTGTTGCGCGACGACGATGGTGGCATGTACCTGGTTTATCACCGCAAGTTCAACAACCATACGGGTTGGCACAATGTCGAGACTCACCAACTGTTCTTTAACAGGATGGGCTGGATTGTGGCGGCACCTTTCGAGTATCACGAGGGTTACGGGCTACCGGCGCGTGCGCTCGACCGCAGCGATATCGCGGGCCCGTACAAGGTGATTATGCATAACCCGCCCAGGAACAACCCGCAGACCTGGGAAGATTCCGTGGCGGTGAACCAGGAACAGAACATGCAGCTCAATGCCGACGGTACGGTGACAGGCGCCTACACGGGAACCTGGGATTACGACTATGCGAAGGGTCGGAGCTACGTGACGCTTACTCTGGGTGGAACTGTCTACGAGGGCGTGGTGCTTGACCAGTTGCAGAACGATATGAGCAAGCGGACGCTTACGTTCTCGGCGATGAACAAGGCGGGGAACCGTGCCTTCTGGGGTTACCGTGTGCCGAAAACCGAAGTGCTGCAGGATGCCCGCTATTACGGCGACAGCGTGAAGGTTGTTGGGAAAAAGGACTTTAGCACGGCATGGGATGCCTATGACGAATTTGAGTCCGTGAAGGTAAGCGGAAACTTTGTCGCGGAATTTGAATTCAGGAACAAGGTAAAGAGCGGAGCCGAAAACTGGAACAACTGGGTGCTCGTCTTTAGGAACGGTGGCGACATGTGGTACCTGCGTGCCGACGGCTATTCCGTGGAAACGCTCGGTGGCGAAAATACGGTGCACTACTGGAATGCCTGGGGTGAAAACTGGGACGCCTTCAAGAAGATGTACGACGGTGCAAAAGTCCGCCTGCGTGCAGAAAAGGACGGCTACCTGATAAATGTGTATGCGTTCTTGCGCGGTGCGGCGAAGGATGGATCCGACTCGCTAGTGTATGCGGTTACGGCTACGGGGACACCGGTTGGTGATTACGAAATATTGCTCGGTGCCGATGCGGCGTCGTTCGAGTTGAGCCGTGTTGCGTACGGGACGCTTGAAAATCGCATCGTGGCGGGTACGATAAACGACGGTGGCGAATACAATGTAGCGTTCAATGCGCAGAAGACGGCTGAATACAAGGTTTCGGGCGACTTTAGCGCAACATTCCGCTTTATGAATTACGGGAACAAGCCGGTCTATGGGCTTGCCGATGCGAACAAGGTAAACAACTGGGACAATTACATTGTGCGTGCGACTGCCGGCGGGGCGACGACGCTGTTGCGTGCCGATGCCTTTGCGATGGATAACGCGGGGACGTTCGATTACGATTTCGACTGGAACTGGGACGATTTCGCTGGCATCATGCGCAACGCCGAAGTGGTGATGGATGTCTCGCGCGAAAAGGATGTCGTTACCTACTCGGCCCGCATCACGGCGCAAGATGGCAAGGCGTATCACTACAAGGCGGTAAACAGGGGCGCATCGACTGCCGAGATGTTGCTCGGGTTTACTTGTGAGAAGAGTGTGGTCGACCTGCTTTCGGTTTCCGTGAATAGCGTGGCGGGCGACAGCACGCAAATCCAGGTGGAAGATCCTGATTCTTCGACCACGTCGTTTGCGGTTCGCAATGGCGTTGAAACGGGACGCAGCCTGCAGGATATGCGTGGTGCGAAGGTTTACGATGTTCGCGGTCGCCTTCTGGGAACTGCGGACAGCCCGCGGGTAAAGGAAATGCGTTTGCGCAAGACCCGACAGCCCGTTTTTGCGAAGTAACAAAAGCACCGCAGGTGCCCACGAAGAAACTTGTTTTAACGCATACGCTCGCGTATGCGCGAGGCGAGCGTTGCTTGCCGAAGTTTTTTGTTGTGTTCCCGCCGTTGTCTATGGACAACCGGAAGTGTGGTGGTGAAGGTTTTATTTGGAGTGCCGGAGATATATTATAGGTGCAGGTTCCCGGTGGTGCGGGGGCCTGTAATTCAAAAAAAGGATTGGATGATGAAAAAGTTGTGGATGTTTGGGCTTTCGCTCGCGCTTGGAGTGGGCATGTCGCAGGCGGCTCGCCAGATGGAATGGCTGAACCGCGGGCTTGTGGCGGTTAAGACCGGCGGGGGCGTGTTCCTCAGCTGGCGCGTCCTTGGGACCGAGGGCTCCGAGACGGGCTTTAACCTGTACCGCGATGGCGAGAAAATCGCGAGCCTCAGCGGGACACAGGCGAGCAACTATACCGACGCGAAAGGGACAACCTCGAGCAGGTATTCCGTAAAGGCTGTCATAAACGGCAAGGAACTTGCATCTGACGAAGCCGTACCCGTGTGGGGCGAGCAGTTCTTGACAGTGAACCTGGACAGGCCTGCAGGCGGTAGCGACTACACCTACAGTCCCAACGATATTGCCGTGGGCGATGTGGATGGTGATGGCGAGTTCGAGTTGGTTCTCAAGTGGGATCCGAGCAATTCCAAGGACAATTCCCAGAAGGGAAAGACGGGCAACGTCATCATTGACTGCTACAAGATGAGCGGCAAAAAACTTTGGCGCATCGACCTAGGCGTAAACATCCGTGCGGGGGCGCACTACACGCAGATGCTCGTGGGTGACTACGATGGCGACGGCAAGGCGGAACTTGCCGTAAAGACAGCGCCGGGAACGAAGGATGCCAGCGGAAAGTACCTGAGCAAAGGCGCAGCGGCCAATGCGGCACATACTAGCGATTACCGCAATTCGAGTGGATACATTCTGACCGGTGACGAATACCTCACGGTTTTCAACGGTGAAACGGGACTTGAAATGGCGACCGTCGCCTATAATCCAGGGCGCGGTACGGTAAAGAACTGGGGCGACAGCTACGGGAACCGCGTCGACCGCTTCCTTGCGACAAATGCCTATCTCGATGGCAAGAAACCGAGCATGGTTTTCCAGCGCGGCTATTACACGCGCATGGCGCTCACGGCCTACGACTGGGACGGAAAATCGCTGACGCAGCGCTGGTACCACAATTCGGCGACGAGCGGCAAGGAATGCTACGGGCAGGGGAACCATAACCTTTCGGCGGGTGACGTGGATGGCGACGGATTTGATGAAATCATGCAGGGTAATTGCGCTATCGATCACGATGGCAAGTTCATGTACCGTGTAGGTTACGGTCACGGTGATGCAATCCACTTTGGCGATTTGGACCCCGACAACGACGGCCTCGAGGTTTGGCAGGTCCACGAGGAAAAGCCCTACGGCTACAACTTGCACGACGCACGTACTGGCAAGGTGCTTTTCTACGAAACCAGTTCGGGCGATAACGGGCGCGGTGTCGCGGGCGACGTCGATTCCAACAGCCGTGGACATGAACTCTGGTCTGCTGCAAACTGGAACACCTATACGGCTAAGGGGAAAATCTGGAAGGCCGACAAGCGCCCCGCCTACAACTTCCGTATCTACTGGGATGGTGACCTGCTTGACGAACTTTTGGACAATACGACCATAAGCAAGTGGGACCATGCAAAGCAACAGAGCAATACGCTTTTCCAGATGCAGGGCAACAGCTGCAATACCACCAAGGCGACACCGAATTTCAGCGGTGACATTCTGGGTGACTGGCGCGAGGAAGTCATCTTGCACGATGGAGCCTCCAAGCTTTACATTTACACGACGACCACGCCTACCGAACATCGCATGTACACGCTTGCGCACGACCCGGTTTATCGCAATGGCATGAGCTGGCAGAATACCGCCTACAACCAGCCGCCGCATCTGGGCTTTTGGCTGCATGGCAACAAGGGCAAGTTCCCGAAGCCGGACATCGTGCTGATAGGCGACAACACGCCGAAGGCGGCCGCGATAGTCAAGCAGGGCGCAGGTAGTTCGAGCCAGGTGATTGTGAAGGGTGATTCGATTGTCCCGTTCACCTTCGCGATCCAGCATGCGGATGGGGCGAATGTTGACGGGCTCCCGGCAGGCGTGACGGCCGTGTGGAATGCGACGACATCATCGCTCTATTTTAGCGGGACTCCCGTTGTTGAGGGCGAGTTTACCTATACGATTACGACGAAAGGCGGGAATGCTGACTTTGGCGAAGCGACTCGCAACGGAAAATTCACCATCCTGAGTGTCGTGGAATCGGGACCTGCTCCTCTTATGGTTCGGAGCGATATCGAGGCGGCGGTACCGACCGATGCAAAGGGAGCCTTTGCCGACAACCACGAGAATTTCCGCGGCACGGGATTCTACGATTTCGAAAACAGTCTCGATAGCTACGGCATTTACCACCTGGTTTCGCCGAAGGAATACAAGAATGCAACGATGGTGTTGCGCTACGCCCACGGCAAAACGGATACGCGTCGCATTATGGTGAAGATGAATGAAGACCTGGTCGGTTCGCTGACGTTCAAGCCCACTGCCGATTGGGATACCTGGGATAGCGTCTCGGTGGGTGTTTCGCTCCAGAAGGGGTTGAATGTGCTTTATCTGAAATCGCTGGAAGAGGCGGGTGCACCGAACGTCGACCAGATCGGTTTTGATGTCGAAGGCGTGGTGCTTTTTGAGGATTCGACGCAACTCTCGGCGATAGACACCTTGAGCGCTGAAGTCGCGGGAGATTCTTCGGGAACGACGGGGCTTACCCGTGGCGATTACACCGCAGAAGACGACTTTGCAGGTAACATTCGCATTGCTGCCGGAATACACCTGAATCTTGCAGATGGTACGCTGATTGCCCGCGAATCGGGGTATGCCCAGGTGGATTTCTTTGACATGACTGGCCACCAGGTGGCGCGCCTTGCAAGAAATGTTCCGGCAGGAGCGTCTGACTTGTCCCGCGAAATCAGGGCTCTCCCCGAGGGCGTCTACATGGTCCGTGTCAAGTTCAATGGCCGCACGATGCAGAATGCGGTGCAGGTAAGAGTAGAACGGTAGTTTCCTAACTAAACGATACGTCCCGGCGGAAGCCGGGGCGTTTTTTTGCACCGCAGGTGCCCACGAAGAAACTTGTTTCGAGTGTAGGGAGGGTCTTAGGGAGGGTGGAGCCCTCCCTAGTCTCATAACTCCGTAGTCCGCGGACAACTGGAAATTTCTTTTACCCTACCCCCGGAGCAAATCCGAGGGTATTTTTGTGGGCAGAAAGGAGTTATGTATGGGATGTTTGAACTCTATTCGCGTATTGGGCCTCTCGGCGGCGCTTGCCTTTGCCGCATCGCCCGTCATCAAGGTCGATTTTGACATGAGCGGCCGCAATTCGAGCGAGGTTACGGAACCGAATTACGTGCCCTGGGTGGTTTCGGGTGTCGCTTCGAAAGATACGACGCTTTCGGGCGTGAAGGTGAATGTTGCCGGAAGCGCGAACCTCAAGGCCAACTGGTACAAGGCCGGGGTGCAATCCCCGAGCTATGCGCGCCTTGTGTGCGACGGCGTGATGGTCGAAGGCGGCGGGGCGATTACGCTCACCTTCTCGAATCTTGCGGCAGGGACGCACAGCCTCCTTTTGTACCTGAACAATGTCGATGGGACGGCGGTAAGCAACAGCATCGATGTCTATGTGAACAACTCGAAGCAGACGTCGGTCAAGCCCACGAATCGTGCGCTCTCGACAGGCGAGGCGGCGATTGCCTACGTGACTTTTAATGTAAGCGGTACGGGTGCCTCGACCGCGATAAAGTTGAATACGGGCACGGTTACCCTGAACGGCTTTGAACTGAACGTGCCCAATGCGGCGGCACAGGCGACAGGGCCTTCGCCTGCGGATCTGGATTATCACGCTTCGCACGAAAACGGAGCGCTGACACTTTCGTGGACGGTGGCGAAGTCGGCCGTAAAGCATCGCGTCTATTTCGGGACGGACTCGCTGTCCGTTTTTGCGGCGACGACCACTAACACTGCGGTTTACAAGGGCGAACAATCTGGAAACTCGTATAAGGTGAGTGGTACGACTCCGCTCCAGACCTACTACTGGCGCATCGATGAAGTCGATGCGAACGGAACGGTCACGGCAGGGAATGTCTGGTCGTTCAAGCCGGGCCGCGTCGCGTTCGAGGGTGCCGAAGGTTATGGCCGCAACGCCCTGGGTGGCCGCGGCGGCAAGGTGGTGTACGTGACGAACCTGAACGACGACGGTGCTGGCTCCTTGCGCGAGGCGTGCACGGCAGAAATTGGCCCGCGTACCATCGTGTTCAAGGTGTCGGGAATGATCCAACTGAAATCGCGCCTGGTCTGCAATCAGGATTACGTGACGATTGCGGGGCAGACGGCTCCCGGCAAGGGTATTACCATCAAGAGCGCTCCCATCGGGTTCACGGGCAAGGACATGGTCATCCGCTTCATGCGTGTGCGCCTGGGCTACGGTGCGACCTACGATGGTATGGGGCTCACCGGTGGCGACCACAGCATATTGGACCATGCGAGTATCAGCTGGACGATTGACGAAGCCTTCAGTAGCCGAGGCGGCAAGAACCTTACGCTGCAGCGCACGCTGATTTCGGAAGCGCTGAACATTGCGGACCACCAGAATTACCCTGTCGGGACGGGACACGGGTATGCGGCGACTATCGGCGGCGATATCGGCAGCTTCCACCACAACCTGCTTGCACACAATGCGGGCCGCAACTGGAGCCTGGGCGGTGGCCTCGACGGGAACGGCTACTATGCGGGTCGTCTTGACATATTCAACAACGTTGTCTATAACTGGGTGAGCCGCGTGACCGATGGCGGTGCGCATGAGGTAAACTTCGTGGGCAATTACTACAAGGAGGGCGCCGCTACTACCTTGCACGGCTATACATTGCGTGCGCAGTTCGAAGGTACGGGCAAAGGCTCGCAGGCGTATTACTACCACAACAACGTTCTCGAGGCTGCGGGCGGCAAGTTCACCTGCGACGGCACCAACGACAATTGCGGTCGCGAGTATTCGCTTTCCGGCGGGCAGGTGCTGGATTGGGAACCCTGGAACAGCAAGCCTTTCTTTGCCTCGTATGCGACTGTCCAGAGCGCGAAGGCCGCCTACAAGGATGTGCTGAGCGATGTGGGCCAGCGCATGCCGGTACTTGACAATCACGACACCCGCGTGATAAACGAGACCAAGAACGGAACCTACAGCATGAAGGGCTCCGTGGGTGGCATGGCGGGCATTCCCGACCGCGAAACCGACGTGAAGGATACGGCGAACATCAAGGGCTGGGAGCCTTACCCGAGCGAGATCCGGGCCGACGACTACGATAGCGATTTGGACGGGCTTCCGGACTGGTGGGAAAATATGTACGGGTACAATCCGAAGTCGAAGAGTGGTGACTTTAGCGAAGCGAACAGGGACCGCCTGGGCGATGGCTGGACGGAACTGGAACGCTACCTGGAATGGATGGCCCGCGCGCACTACACCTTCGCGAAGGGCGAAACCCAGGTGATAGACCTTTCGCAGTTTACCCGCGGTTACGACGGCGGCACCTACACCGTGTCGGCCCCGAGCGGCGTGACGGCGACCGTGAGCGGTTCCAGGTTGACGGTGAAACTCGCCGACAGCTTTGCAGGTGCGGGCTACGTGCAGTTTACGCTGAAGGACAACACGGGCGATACCTTTAGCCGCTACATCGGCGTGACGCAGGGACTTGCCGTGAACGCTTCGCAGGACGGACAAGACGAAAACGACACGACATCTGTTGTCGCGGGCGATACGACTGCGACAGGAGATTCCACGACAACATCGTTAAGGCCGCGTGCGCAGAGAAAGCATGTAAATGGCCTTGGACGCATTTACGACACGCAGGGACGCCTCTTGAAGCAGCGAAAACATAGGGGCTTTTACCTGACGCGATAAATTTTTAGTATAATAAGATGAAAGGATGGTTGATTATGGGTATGTTTGGTTCAAAAGCAGTTGTTCCGGCGTTCGGACTGTTGATGTGTGGCTTTGCCTTGGCGGGTGCCGAGCCGCTGGCTTTCCCGGAGGCGCTTGGCTTCGGTGCGCAGGTTACGGGTGGCCGTGGCGGCAGCGTTTACCACGTGACGAACCTGAACGATGACGGTGCGGGTTCCTTCCGCGACGCGGTGAGCCAGGGCAACCGCATTGTGGTCTTTGACGTGGGTGGCATTATCAACATCAAGACGGCGGTTTCTATCAAGAGCAACATTACCATCGCAGGGCAGACGGCTCCGGGCGAGGGAATCGCCATTCATGGCGGCAAGCTCAGTACCGGCAAGCAGAGCAATATCATCATCCGCTATCTGCGAATCCGTCCGGGCGAAAATACCGCGTCCGAGAAGGATGATGCACTCAACCTTTACGATTCCAAGAACGTAATTGTGGACCACTGCTCGGTGGAACTTGCACCGTGGAACAACTTCGGCGGTTCTTCGGACAATGCAAGCTACCGCGTTACGGGCATTACGGTGCAGAACTCGCTGATTGCAAACCCCATCGGGCAACAGTTCGGCGCGCACATTGAATCGGTGGATGGCACTTGGGCTTGGTACTACAATGCCTTCGTGAACACGCACAACCGAAATCCGCTGGATAAGATTAATGACGTGTTCGTGAACAATATCCTCTACAACTTCGAGGCGGGCTACACGACACATACGAGCACTCATTTCAATCACGACATCGTGAATAATTACTTTGTCTATGGCCCGAAGGGGAGTAACCCGTGGTTCCAGGTAGACAAGAACCAGAGCATCTACGCGAGCGGCAACATGATCGACACGGACCGCGACGGAAAACTGAACGGCGGGCCTTCTAGTATTTACTACTACCAGGGCGTGGGCGAGGAACTTGCGAAACCCTGGAGCGAACTTACGACATCGGGCCCGATGCTCAGTGCGGCAAGCGCTTGGCGCTACGTGACGTCGCAGAGCGGCGTGCTCCCGTACGACGATATTGATTCCCTGATATGGCACCAGGTGGGGGCACTTGGGAAAGAAGGAGCCCTGGTGAAAAGCGTTGGTGCCATGGGAATCAAAACCAACAACGGCTGGGGCGAGGTGGTTGCGGGGAAGGCCGCGACCGATTCCGACAAGGACGGCATGCCCGATTACTTTGAAGACGCGATGGGTTACGACAAGTCGAAAGACGATGCCATGACCAAGGAAAGCGACGGTTACGTGCGCATCGAAAAGTATATCAACTGGCTGGGTGCCATGCACGCGACGGCAGCGGACGGCAAGTCCCTCGATTTTGACCTGCGAACGATTACGCAAGGGTTCAAGGATGTTGCGCCGACCTACAGCGTGTCTGCGGCCGAAAACGGAACCGTAGAACTTGCGGGAGACGGCTATACGGCGCGCTTTGCGCCTAGGGCAAATTTCAGCGGGCTTGCCTCGTTCAAGTACACCGTGAAGGGTAACGACGATACCGAATATACGGGCCGCGTCGAGGTGCTGGTGGAAAAAAGTGATATCGCCGCTGATACGACGGCGCAGGATTCAATCAACACGGATACGACAACGCAAGATTCTTCTATTACGCGCCTCGCTGACAAGTATCATCTTCGTGCAGAAGCTGTTACGGTAGGCGTCTTTGACATGAACGGCCATTATGTGGGCGTGACTACGCAGGGACTTCCGCAAGGCCGCTACATTGTCCGCCAGAAGGTGAATGGCCGGATTGTAAATAAGCCGATTCGAAAAGACTGATTACGTCGCAACAGAATTGAACTTTAAGAAAAATCCCCAGCCGAGGTGGCCGGGGATTTTTTGGAGGTGTGTTGTTGCGAGAGAGTTAGCGCCTTGTGGCCTTGAAAATCCCGAGGGTCCTGTTGCCTTGCTTGACCTTGACGAGGTAGGTGCCTTGCCGCAGGGTGATGTGGAGTTCATTCCCTTGCATGGCACGGAATTCCGCGATGCGGTGGCCTTGCATGTCGAAGACGCTGATGTCGTGCGCGCCGCCGTCGATGCCCTCGAGGCGGAGCTTGCTACCGTCGATTCGCCCGCTGATGGCGTTGTGCGGAGTCAAGGATTCAACAGCGGTGACGCCTTCGGTATCTTCTGTGCCGGAAGATGCGCCTTCTGTTGCGCTGGACGATTCCGGACCGGCGATTTCTGCACTTGACGAGGATTCCGGTTCTTTGGAACTGCTGGACTCCGGCTCCACCTGAATCAAGCCACCATCGGTGATGGGCGTCTTTGCCCGTGTAAGGACGTCGAGCGGGTCGGGCTTGCTGGAATCGAATGCCTCGTGGTCGTCGCGCAGGTGCTTGGCAAGTTCGGGCACTTTCGCGTTGATTTCTTCGATGTTCGCGCGGGCAAGTTCGTAGGCGCCGTATTCGCAGAAGTGCGTCTTGTCGCTCGCGGTGTACATGTACATTTTTTCCTTGTTGCCTCCGAGGGCTTTGCCGAGCGTGATGCTGTGCTGGTTCAAGTCGAGCACGGTGACTCCGAGTTTTTTCCCGAGGGCGCGCATGCGTTCGGGAAGCCCGCCCACGGCTGTTTTCGGGTCGGTTTCGTTTTGCCGCGCGGTAGATGTCACGAACAGCGGGGTGGCGCCCTTCGCCTTGATTTCGTTTGCGTACTTGGTGAGGGTCGCTTCGTAGTTGTTCACGTCGTTTTGATTCTTCTGGTCGTTATGCGCGAACTGCACGGTCACAAAATCGCCCTTCTTGACTTCGGCGAGAATCTTTGCGAGGCGCTTCATGCTGTAGAACCCGCTTGCGGTAAGGCCCGATTCGGCGTAGTTCGCGATGGCAAGGCTGGATTTGAAAAATCCCGGGGCCATCTGGCCCCAGCCCGCCCAAGGAGCCGTTATCTGGTCGACCACGGTGGAGTTTCCGCAGAGCCAGAGCGTGGTCACGTTGTCGTTTCGCTTGATTTCGATTCCTGCGACGGCGGGCGCCTTGCCGCTGATGACGAAGGTGAGTTTCTTGTCCCAGGTGCGGTAATTCTTTTCGCGGTCCTTGATGCTCATGGTTACCGAGCCGTCCATGCTTTTTGTTTCCATGCGCCTGAGCGAAACGGTTTGCCTGCTGAACACGCCACCGGCAAGCGTGATGCGGTCGAGCATGAGCTTGCGGTTTTCGGCCCATACGGTGGTCTCGCTTTCGTTTTCGCCGTCACCGAGAATGAACGTTACCTCGTAATTGCCTTGCGGGAGCGCCACCGAGAAAACCATGTTGCCCTTTGCCGTCAAGAAATCCGTGGTGAGGTCGTCGTCCCACAGGCGGTCTACCGAAGAAACCGTCCCACTTTCGAAGCCGTAGCCCTGCGAGTCGCTGTACTTGGTGTTGGCCTTGACCTGCGTGTAGCCTGCGGCAACCGGGCCCTCGCCGAAGTCGAACTTGTAGTTTTCGGCGGCGTCAACTAATGTGAATGCACCGAGGAGTGCTATCGCCAAGAGAATCGTTGTGACCTTGACAGCAATGTCGATTCCTGCTAATTGTTTTTCCTGTTCCATAATACCATCCCTTTTACACGCGTTTGTACTTGTACTACAAAATGTACTATAAAATTTTAAAAAAAGCAAGAAAAAAATGGAAAAAATATGTTTTTTTGCTATGAAGTGTTCGATTATGAATTAAATTTTTATTTTTTACTATACCATGTACTACATTTTTATGTATATTTAATATCATGAATACCTTCGTAAACATTTTCGAGTTTACCAAGTTCCGCAAGTTCCTGGCAGAATACCAGGAGCGCCGTCAGGCGGCGGAGCCTTCGTTTTCGCGTACCGAGTTCTGCAACTTGCTGGGGCTCCCCAATACCCGCAGCTATTTCAACGACGTGGTGCAGGGCAAGCGCGTGACCGACAACATGCGCGAGCGCTTTATAAACGTCATCGGGCTCAAGGGGAACGAGGCGAGGTATTTCGAGGCGATGGTCGATTTTGACCAGGGGAAGACTGCCCAGGTGCGCGAGGCGGCGTTCGATGCCATGATGCGCCTGAACAAGAACCCGCAGGCGATTGTGGACCCGGACAGCTACGAGTTCTTTGGCAACTGGTACAACAGTACGGTCTATGCGATTCTCGAGGTGATGGATGTGGGCGACGACGTGTCGGAACTCGCGGCGAAGATTTTCCCGCCTGTATCCGAGAAACGCCTGAAGGCAAGTCTTGAACTCATGCAGAAGATGTCGCTCGTGCGCAAGGACGAACGCGGGTTCTGGAAGCCGACGAAGGATAGCCTTGCCACGGTGCAGCAGAGCAAGAGTCAGATGGTGCTCCAGTTCCAGAAGCAATGCCTGGAACTTTCGAAGCAGGCGCTGGAATCCGAAGGGAGTGAATCCCGCGACATGACCACGTTTACCTTTGCGGTGTCGAAAAAGGCTCAGAAACAAGTGGAAGCTGCGGCAGAAAAATTCAAGGCGCAGGTACGTCGCATCGTAACGGTCGATGCTGAAAAGCCTGAAGTCGTGGAACACGTCAACTTGCATGTGTTCAGCAATATTCGTGAAAATTCCGAAAACGACGCAGGCGAACGATCTGCTAGGCCGTTTGAAAAGGCTTTGATTCAAGGGGGTTAATATGATTACGAAGTACTTTGAATTCGTGATAAAAACGCTAATTGCCGTCGGTACGATTGCCGTATTTTCGGCTTGTAGTAACGACACATCGTCTCCTGATTCTGCGGGAATCCTGATTGAGACGAATACGGGGCACAAGGGCCTTGCCCGTGTGTATGTTGCGACTGACCTATGGAAACTTGTTCCGGGCGATACCGTGTCTTTGGCTTATACAGAACAAGATACTGTTGGCGATACGATTTTTGTTAATAAAAATGACTATCGCAAGGCTGTTGATACCTTATCTGTTCTTAGAGGAACCCTTGTCATGGATAGTGTTCCCGAAGGCTTGTATGATTCGGCGAAAGTCTATGACACGAAGGGTGGGGTGCGTTCGTATGCAGTAGACCTTGAAATTAAGAAAAATGAGGCTTATGCCGTTGATTCGAATGGGGTCAAGGCGCTTGCTGTCTATGAGTCGAACGGTTGGGCAGATATGTCCGATTTATCGTACATCTCGGTTTCTGATTTTAATATCAAAACGGGAGACACCTTAGTATTCTACGGAACGGAATTTCTTGAAGAGGATTCAAATGCCCTGTTTATTTCTCACTTTGAATATAGCGGCATCGGTTTGACTCTTCTTGTTGATTCTGCGGAAGTTGCATCTGGGATTGCGGAATTGTATACGATTCCGTTTGGTAGTTACGATTCTCTGCTGGTAAAATCTGCTAATGGTAAAACTCACAAGTACAATCTTTCGTTCTTTATAGAAAAAGAAAGGTCCTATTATATTGATTCGAATGGAGCGACTCCGATTACGATTGTCGATACACTCATACGAGAAGGAAAAGCTCAGTTCTATTTTTCTGTAGAATCATTCGAAATGGCTGAAAATGATACGCTTGTGATGTATCGCTCCGAAAGAAAAATCAAGAACGATACGCTCTTTGAAACGAATTATGTTGTGAATAGAGTGATGACTGCCGGTGATATCGCAAAAGGCGTCGCCAAGATCGAAAATGTGCCGGAAGGATTTTACAATGATTTAAGGATTGGTAGAGTGTCGAATGAACGCGGGCTATCCAACGGTTTTGCGGAAGATTCTAGACAGTGGAATTTATCTGTAACGCCGATATTCATATCGAGTTCTTATGTAGGCAACCTTGACAGTGTGGACGTAGCCTTGCCCGAAGGATTTGAAGACTTGGCCAAGACGGACGAAATTTTTGTCGATATCCCGTTCCCGATATTCTTGCCGGCATCGCTTGACAATCCTTGCTTGCTTGATGCGGAAGATAACCTTGTCAAGCTGGAAGCGAGCGAACGTGATTTCTATGCCGATAGCGTGTTGTATTGGGGCAGAGTTCCCGTGGTGAAATTTTCTGGAACGGGAAAACTCAAATTCAGAATTATAGATAAGTGTGTCGAAGATAACAATCTGCAATTACAGTTGGGTACCTACAGAAACCATTTCTCCGATGCGGAAATTTCCGATTCCGCTTACGCTAGGTTCAAAGATAAGAAGGATCTTCTGGGCCGTTCCCGCTGGACGGATTCTACCGACAATTGGTTCTACATTCCCGATTTCAAGCCCTTCTCTGAAGATGGCTACTACATGGGGCTCTCCATCTGGTTCAATATCGATTCCATGCAGGTGAGCGAGTACGCGCAAATTATTTCGGCCAAGAAGGACAGCGTGGGCTTCACCCTGCAGAAGCGTGGCTCGTCGGGTGCGGTGAACCTCAGACTCGATACGCGTACAGGTGTCTACAACACGGTCGTGGGTCGCGCGAACGGGGTACTCGACGGCACGTGGCATAACTATTCGTTCAAGATTCATGGCGATAGCGTGACCACCTTTATCGACGGAGCGCTGCTGGAATCCAGGCAGTTTGATGCGGGCGAGGGCTTTGCGACTGCGTTCAACCCCTCGATCGGCTACGGCGGGCTTCGCGGCGGTATTGACGAGGTGTTCTTCTTTGACGGCACACAGTCCAACAACTGGATGCGACTCTTCTACGCTCTGCAATATGCGGCTATAAAGGAATAAATGGGTGTTTAAGGCCCCTTTCGGGGCTTGTTTTGCGAAATGTAGACTTTTTTTAAGTAAAGTGTTGTAAAAATTGCATAATTTAGTTTGAAATTGCGTAAAAACTATTGACTTTTAATAAAAACTAGCGTATATTTAAAGTAGTAAACCTTATAGTAAAAAGGGAAATAAATATGTTTGGTGTGATGGGATTGAATTCTCGCGGAGTGGTGTCCGCGGCAATTTTCACGCTTGCTTTTGCGGGCCAGGGGGTGTTCGCCCAGTCGTGGTATGCAACTGACGTGCGCCAAGGGGGCCATGACCCTTCCATGTACAGGGACGAGAATGGCTACATCCTTATGTCCACGAATAACAACCTGGCAATGTGGACCTCGACGGACATGGTCAAGTGGAGTTCGAAGGGCCAGATTTTCAGGGATAGCCCGCAGTGGCTCAAGAATGCCGTGGGCGGTAGGACCGACGGCATCTGGGCTCCGGACCTGTTCCATTTCAATAACCAGTATGGAGTGTTCTACTGCGGTTCCGTTTTTGGCCAGCGCACATCTGCAATCGGTGTCGCGACAAACGCGAACCTGAACTTCTCGGATCCGGCAAAGGGTTGGACGGACCAGGGTGAGGTGACGCGCACCACGAACAGCAACAATTACAATGCGATTGATGCTGACGTGGTGGTGACTCCCGAAGGGCAGTATTGGATGACGTACGGGTCCTGGAATGCGGGCGGTATCCGTTTGATCAAGCTTGACCCCAAGACGGGCAAGCAGGCGAGCGACGACAAGACAAACTACCAGATTGCGACGCGCGGCGGTACGGGTATCGAAGGCCCGAGCCTCATTGAACATGGCGGAAAGTATTTCTTGTTCACGGCGTGGGACGTGTGCTGCAAGCAGGGTAACGAAATCGAACAGACCACTTACAAGACGGCCATGGGTCGCGCCGACAAGGTGAACGGGACTTACAAGGACCGCAGCGGCAAGGAACTCAACAAGGGTGGCGGAACCATCTTGATGCAGCGTTACAGCCGTTACGTGGGCCCGGGCGGCGGCGAAGCCTTCAAGGACCTGAACCGCATCCGCTTTGTGCATCATTACTACGACCTGACCGGTGACAAGTACAACCACATCCACATTCGCGACCTGGTGTTTACCGACGACAACTGGCCCGAAATGGGGCAGCCCTTCCTCGGGCGCTACCTGAGTGCCGAGGCGGAACACGGCATTATGACACGCGGTGCGACGGATGACCTGACCTTCAATTACACGAAGGAAGCCTCGAACGGCGAATACGTGGGCTACATCAATACGAAAGGTTCCAAGATTCGCTTGCCGATGAACATTATGCAGGCGGGCGACTACATTCTGCGTTACCGCTACGCGAACGGCGGCGATAATGATGCTACACATAAAGTAACGGTGAATGGAAAGGCGCAGACGGTGAAGCTCCCGAAGACGGGCGCCTGGGGCAGTTTCCCCGAAAAGTCCGTGGCGATGATTCCGGCGACGCTCAAGCGCGGAGGCAACTTTATCGAGGTGGAGCCCGACCAGAATTTTGCGGAACTGGACCGCATCGACTTCTTGCGCGTGATTCGCGATACCATTCCGGGCAACGGCTTCGATAACGGCATCAAGGTGCGTCTCACGAACGACGACAAACTTGCCGTCAAGAACGGTGGCTACGCCATCTTCGAAAACGTGGTGACGGATTCTATCAGGAGTACCGAAGTCAAGGTCGAACTGCAGCAGTGCAGCGGCGGAACGCTCAGTATCCGCGAGGGTTCTGCCTCGGGTACGGAACTTTCCAAGTGCACTGTTCCTTTGAGCTGCGCAAGCGGCACCTGGACCGAAGTGAGCTGCTCTGCCACCAAGAAACTTTCGGACGTCATGGACTTCTACCTCACGGGTAGCGGCATGAGCGGCGAAGTGCTGGTGGGCAACATCCGTTTCGGAAAAATTGCTGAACCGCCTGTTTCGAGCTCCAGCGTGACTCCGCCGGAAAGTTCCAGCAGCGGAACGACTGCGATTGCTCCGTGCGTCCTTCGCAACGATGTGCAGACGCCTGCTCGCAAGGGCTATCGCGACCTCAAGGGCCGTAGCTTCAACAAGCAGATTCCGTATAGGGTAATGTTCTAATGATGAATTATCTCCCTTAAGGTAGGCTTTATTATGCATAAAATTTCTTCAATTGCTCTGCTTCTAGCTGCGACCTGTTTTGCGGCAAACCCGCTCACTACAAAATTCTACTCTGCCGATGCCGCGGCGCTCGTGCACAACGATAGCCTGTTTATTTTTGCGGGCCACGACGAGCAGGGCGCTCAGGGGAATAACAACAAGTTCTTCTTGATGAATGACTGGCACGTGCTGGTGACCGACGACATGGAAAACTACCATGACTACGGTGCGGTACTTTCGTGGCGGACCTTCGAGTGGGCGAGCGGCAACGCCTTCGCGGGCCATTGCGAATACCGTAACGGCAAGTTCTACTGGTACGTGGCGGTGCATCATAAGACCATCAAACAAGACGAAGGCTTTGCGATTGGCGTCGCGGTGGCCGATCACCCCTCGGGCCCGTGGAAAGATGCCATTGGCAAGGCGCTCGTGACCGACGATACCCAGAACGATGTCGCGCTGAATATCGACCCCGCAATTTTCTACGACGGGAACGATATCTGGATGTATTGGGGCTCGTGGAATGCGGGCCGTCGCGTGAAACTCAAGGAAAATATGATTGAGCTCGCGAGTACGCCCGAAGACATCAAGATCAAGGATTTCTTCGAAGCTCCCTGGATGCACAAGTACCGCGGCAACTACTACTTCAGTTACGCCTCGGGTTACCCTTCTACGACAAACTATTCTATGGCCACGAGCCTGAATGGCCCGTGGACGCAGAAGGGTGTGCTGAATGACAAACTCGACAATTCCGAGACGAATCACCAGGCGATTTTTAAGTATCTCGGGCATTGGTATTTTATGTATCACGGCGCGAATGCTCCGGGTGGCTGGACTTATCGCCGTTCCGTGAATATCGATTACCTGTACTACGACGAGAATGCGAATATCCAGAAAATCAAGCGCACTACCACGGGTGTAGACAAAGTAAATAACGCGCTCGTGGAAAACGGCACGTACCGTCTGACCGTTTCGCACAGCAACCTGTCGTTTGTCGAAGAGAACGGAATCGTGGTGCAGCGCCCCGAAAGCGAAAAGGATGCGAACCAATTCTGGACCGTGGAACGCAGCGCGGAAAATGCCCGCCATTACACGCTCAAGAATTACGGTACCGGCCGCTACTATTGCCCGCCCAAGACGCTGCTCGATACCGTCAAGACATCGACGACCGCCTGCGAAATCCGCATCGAGAACGCCTCTGCCGCGAAGGGCTACTACCTGTATGGCGATTACGACAGCGACCTTGTGGGCGACGTGCTGAATGTCTCGAAGGACACTGGCATGCCCGTGATTACCTGGGTGCGCACCGGTGCGGACAACCAGAAGGTGAAACTCGCGAAGGCGACCCCGCCGGCCGTTGAACCGGAATCGTCTTCTAGCATCAAGGAATCTTCCAGCAGCGAAGTCGCGCCCGAAAGTTCCAGCAGTGGAACTACCGCGATTGCTCCGCGCGCAGCTCGCCAGGGAATGCAGGTGCCTGCTCGCAAGGGTTACCGTGACCTCAAGGGCCGCAGTTTTGACAGGCGGATTCCGTATCGGGTGATGTTCTAGCGGAATTAACTTATTCTAAAAACAGGAGTGTTTGGATGTATGGATTGGGAAACGCCCTACGGGGCGGCTTTGTGGGTGTCGGCTTGTCGCTAGCCGTTGGTGCATTTGCGGCGAGCAATCCCATTGTCACAAAAATGTTCACGGCAGACCCCGCGGGGCTCGTTCACAACGATACCATGTATATCTTCACGGGACATGACGAGGCGCCCGCCGGTCACGAAGGCTACATAATGAACGACTGGCACATATTCTCTTCGGGAGATATGGATACCTGGGTGGATCGCGGGGCCGTGCTTTCTATCAAGTCGTTCAAGTGGGCGCGTGGCAGCGCCTGGGCGAGCCAGACTATCGAACGGAACGGCAAGTTCTACTGGTACGTGACCGTGCACGACGGCAGGGACTTTGCGGTTGGTGTCGCGGTTGCGGACCATCCGGCCGGCCCGTACAAGGATGCCATCGGCAAGGCACTCATTACCAGCGACATGACTCCGGCGAATAGCGGCGTGAATTACGATATCGATCCGACCGTCTTTATCGATGACGACGGACAGGCCTATATTTATTGGGGCAACGGCGCCGTGATGGGCTACAGGCTCAAGGAAAACATGGTTGAATTGCAAGGCAACATGTTCAACGTGACGCCGCCCAGCTTTACCGAGGCTCCATACGTTCATAAAAGGAACGGCTACTACTTTTTGACGTATGCCTACGGCTGGGAAGAACGCATTGGCCAGGCGACCATGAAAAGCCCGACGGGGCCCGTATCCAATTCCAAGGTCATTGTCGGTTACAACAAGAATTCCAATACGAGCCACCAGGCGTTCGTCGAATTCCATAACCAGTGGTATTACATATATCATACGGGCGCGATTGGCGGCAGTTTCCGCCGTGCGCTGTGCGTGGACTACGCCTACTACGAAAACGATTCGACCATCGCGAACATCACCATGACCGATGCGGGCGTAAAGAAGGTTGACCACGCGCCGATCAGGGATGGCGTTTACCGCATCAAGGCGCGGCACAGCGGCCTGAGTCTCGAAGACAGCCGTAGCGTTGTAATCCAGATGGATTCCGAAGAAAGCGAATCGCAGTTGTGGGCGCTCAAAAGAATCGACGGTTACACCTACACGCTCAGGAACATCGAAACGGGGAAGTATCTCTCGTTCGGCAAGGGAAACCTGCTTGATACGGCAAGGACCGTCGAGGCCGAGAATCGCATTGTCATCGAGAACTTTAATGTGGATGACGGTTACCGTTTGTACGCGGATACCGCAAGTGAATACCTAGGCGACGTCCTGAACATCTCTACGGAGGCGGGCATGCCGCTTGTTGTGTGGAAACAGACCGGGACGCAGAATCAGTCGTTCAAGTTCGAATACATGGGCGATGAATCTGCATATAGTTCTTCTAGCTCTGTTGTCGCCGAAAGTTCTTCTAGCGAGGCCGTGTCGAGCAGTTCCGCAGAAATTACGTCGCTAGTCGCAGCGCCAAAAAAATTCGGTGCGCGGATTGTCGGGGTTTCTCGCGTGGATGGGTTGCGGTTCTCGCGGGCCACGGATTACGCCCTGATGAACCTGCACGGCATGGTGGTTGCCCGCGGGCACGCCGCGCAAGTTTCGGTGAGGGATTTTGCTCCCGGCGCATACGTGGTAAGGCTCGGCGGCCGCATCCAGAAAATCGAGCTGAGGTAAAGCATGTTCGACCGTGAAAATTTCGCCATCGTCAAGCAGATTGCGGTACTCAGTCTGCTCGCCATCGCGCTAGGGCTTGTTTACGGCTGAGGGAAATCTTGTCCTGCGTTAAATATCGCCGTTTTTCGTTCGAAAACGGCGATTTTAAATTTTTTCAAAAAATATAGTACGTTTTATAGTAAAATGAGTTATATTTATAGAAAATTGTAGTATATTTTGTAGTACAACAAGACGTTAATTCAAACAAAGGAGTGAAGGATGTTTGGAATGGGTAAAATCATCAGGAAAACGGCGCTGGCTCTGGGTGCCGTGGCGGTTGCGGCGCTTGCGCGTCCGTATATCGTGGGCGTCGATGTCTCGTGGGTGCTCGAAGACGAATCGTTAGGAGCGACCTACTACGATGACGGCAAAAAGCAGGATCTTTTCGACATCTTGCAGAACAACGGCATCAACTTTATCCGCGTGCGCACCTTCGTGAATTCGTGCATCGGCTACGCCAAGGAGAGCTACTCCGGCGCGAATTCCAACGTGTGCTGGTGCGACCTGGAACATACCATCGCGCTCGCCAAGCGCATCAAGGCGCACAACATGGGATTCTTCCTCGATTTCCATATGAGCGACACGTGGGCCTCCATCGGCCACCAGGATGTTCCTGCTTCTTGGGCAGGCAAGGGCAACGCCGAAATGGGCAAGCTCGCCTATAATCACGTGAAGACCACCATGGATGCTCTCATGAAGGCGGGACTCCGCCCCGACATGGTGCAGGTGGGTAATGAAATCAACTCGAAGGTGGCGGGTGTTTCGATGAGCAAAATGGCGGATTTCGCGAACATCATCAATTCGGGTGTAAAGGCTGTCCGCGAGACGGATCCTTCCATCAAGATTGTGATGCAGCACGGTCAGCCGCGCCCCGAGAAGGGCTTTGCGGATTGGTACAACAAGATTCATGCGAACATCGACTACGATGCCATTTGCGGTTCCACCTACGGCACCACGAACAACGGGCAGGATTGGCGTGACATGTTCGGCTTGGTGATCAAGAACAAGAAGCCCGTGCTGAGCTGCGAATATACGGGCGAACGCACGGCCCTCGTGAACTCGGTGTTCTATGAGTTTGGCGACTTGGGCTGGGGAACCTTCGTGTGGGAACCGACCCGCTACAGTAAAAAGCCCATGTTCGATCGCGACGGACAGAAATATACGGCGAATGCGCGACTCAAGGAGCTGCGCGACATCGCAAAGAAATACGCGGCGACTCTCCCGGACTGGGTGCAGAATGGAAAGACTGTCAAGAAGTACAACGTGAAGACGACTGTCGCTTACGGCGGCTCGATTGCGCAGAGCATCGAGGGTAGTGAAATTGCGGAAGGGAGCAAGGTGACCTTTACGGCCGTTCCGCAGGAGGGCTGGGAATTTGTGGCGTGGACCGGCGACAATACGGGTAACGGCAAGGAATACACGGTGGCAAGTCTCGGCAAGGATGTGAACCTGGGCGCGACCTTCAAGTTCGTGGGCAAGGATTCGCTCAAGTACGAAGCGGAAAACGGCGTGTTCAACAAGACGGTTCTCGAGTCGACGCACGAAGGCTTCTCGGGCAAGGGCTATGCGAACCTCGATAACGAGGTGGGTTCCTCGGTGACGCTTTCAGTGGTTACTGCAGGCGAGGGCGACAAGGACGTGAAAATTGTATTCGCGAACGGCTCTACGGCAAATCGCCCGGTAAGTGTTGCGGTGAACGGCAAGGTGCAGGTGGAATCGGTGGACTTCGAATCGACGGGTGCCTGGGAATCGTGGGATTCTAGCGTGGTGACGCTCAAGTTGCCTGCGGGTGCAAGCACCATCACTATCGCCTCGCTCACGAAGGATGGCGGCCCGAATATTGACCGCGTCGAGTTCGTGCGTGCAGATTCCGGAACGACGGTGCTCCAGAGGATTCCCGTGCGTAGCAATGCGTTCCGCAATGGTAGCCGGAACTTCCTGGTGAACGGGCGTTCTGCGGGTGCCTTGAAGAACCACGCGTCAAAAATTAAGATATATTCAAAGTAACGGGATGAGGTGTTTATGAAAATGAAGCGCATGTTGTGTGCGGCCGTGATTGCCTTGGCTGCAGCGGAAACTTTCGGCGCGGTCTACTATGTGGCCCCCGACGGAAAGAATACGAACAAGGGAACGAAGGATAGCCCCTTCGCGACCCTCAATAAGGCGAATTCCGTAGTGAACGCGGGCGATACCGTTTGGATTCGCGGTGGAACCTACTTGCATACGGACACGAACTATGTGAAAAACGACAATATGTTCGCGGGCATTCACTTGACCAAGAGCGGCTCAAGCGACAACAAGCGCATTCATTACCTCGCGTACCCGGGCGAAAAGCCTGTCTTCGACTTCAGCAAGATGCCGATTGCCGACGGTTCGAACAACATAAGGTATACTTCGGGTATCTTGATTCAGGCGCAATACCTGCACCTGAAAGGGCTCGAAGTCAAGAACGTGCCCATGAAGGGCGAATCTAATGTGGGCGTCTACATTTCACGCAGCAAGCATATCTTCTTGGAACTGATGGACAGCCACCACAACGGCGGTTCGGGATTCTTCGTGAACGAGCGCGGCACGGGAAGTGCGGGCGGCCACCTGTTCTTGAACTGCGACAGTCACGACAATTACGACCCCAACGGGCGCCAGGGCGACGGACAAAATGCCGACGGCTTCGGCGTGCATTACCAGACTAGCGGCGATACGACAAAGTTCATCGGGTGCCGTGCCTGGTGGAACAGCGACGACGGCTGGGATTTTATTAGCCAGGAATTCCCGGTAGTCATCGAAAACAGCTGGGCGATGGGTCATGGCTACAGCAACTACGGTACCGGCAAGCCGAAGGATGGCAATGGCAACGGCTTCAAGGCGGGGAGCAGCAAGACGGGGGTGCGCCACACTATCCGCAACTGCGTCGCCTGGAAAAACAAGGCGTCGGGCTTTTACGCAAACCACAGCAGCGGCGGTAACGACTGGTTCAACAATACGGCCTATATGAACGGTACCGCGTTCAACATGTGGGCGAGCACCTGGGATGCAGACGACAACCGCACTGACGGTGTGGTGCTTAAGGGCGACAAGGCTCACGTGATGAAGAACAACATCGCCTTCCCGAATAAGACGGCCTACATTGGCGGCGAATATGCGGCGGGCGAATACAATACCTGGAACCTGAACATTACCCCGAATGAATCGGATTTCGTGAGTGTGTCTGACCCGAGCATGACCGTGACGGGTAAGGAACTCGGGCCTCTCGGCGGTGCTTTCGGGCCGCGCCAAGCTGACGGTAGCCTTCCGGATATTGACTTCCTAAAGCTCGCAAAGAACAGCCAGATGATTGACAAGGGCGTGAATGTGGGGCTCAAGTACGAGGGCAAGGCTCCGGATTTGGGTGCGTACGAATACGGCTATGTGGCGCCTGTTATAGTGCCGGTCGATACATCGGTTGCGCCGGTCGATTCGATTGCGGATTCTACGGATGCTTCTGCGGGCGACTCGACGACCTTTGTGCGCACGTTTCCGCAACGTAGGCAGAATATGCAGCAGCCGGGACGCCTGTTCTACGTGAACGGTCGCGCGGTGAATGCGCTACGTGCAGGTAACCGCAAGGCAGTGCAGCCCACATTCGCAAAGTAGTTTTCAATACCAAACAAGACGTCCCGACGAATGTCGGGGCGTTTTTGTATAAAAATTATGGAAAATTATTTCCCGCCGACGGGGAACAGTGCAAATTCCAGTTGGAAAACTTTATCGCTCCCTTCGTCTTCTTCGGCGAGGAGCGCGATTTCTTTACGGAAGGCGTTGATTCGCTCTACAATGCGTTCGTAGCCTTCTTGGCTGATTCCAAGTGTAAGGCCCGAAACATGGCGTGTGCCAGGAGCGTCGCGGTCAATGGAATCTGCAGCGAGCTTTAGGCAATTCTGGTGATAGCCGCGGAGTGCGAGTTTCGAGGTGCGATCGCCGGTGGTAATGGCGCTTTCGGTCAGCACGTACTTGCCCGATTCATCTTTCTTGATGAGTTGACATTCTTCGAGTAGCTTTACGGACTGTTTTGCCTGTTCGACAGTGATGTTCGGACGAACTTGCTTGGCGAGCGCCTCGTAGTTGCCGTCAAAACCGAACATTCCGATAAGGCTGCGGATCGTGAGATGCCGCCAGTCGGAATATACCATGTACTGAGCATGCCCGAGCAGGTGCTGCTTTTCGGCGAATCGTACGACTTTGAGTACGGCCTGCATTTGCTCGAAGGCGGCGTTGCGTTCGTCGGTTGTTTCGGCCTGGTTGAACTTGACAAGCGCTACGAAAAATTCGGTTTCGTGCTTGCCGAGGCGAAGCCCCGAAGCCACTTTGGGAATGCTTTGGCTCGAAAGGTTTTTGTCGCCGTTCATGACGCGGCTAATAAAGTCCTTGGCCTTGAAACCGATCTTGTCCGAAAACACGCGAAGCGAAAAGGCGGGGTTCGCCTCTTTCTTTGCGTTGTAGTAATCTTTCAAAAATTCCCGGTAATCCAGGTATTCGAAGATTCTTTTTGTCGGTTTCTTTTCGCCCATACCCTAAATGTAAGAAAAAAGTCCGCGTAGAGGGGAAAAATCGTTATATTCCCGTTGTCTAGAAACAACGCGTTATAATAGGGAATATTTGTTTTCCTTTTTAGCGAAACTATATTTATATTAGTGGTGATGGATACTTTGAAATACTTTTTAGCGGGTTTCGTTGCCCTTTTTGTGGGTTGTTCTTCGGACAGCCAAGTGGCGGGCAATAGTGCCGAAACGGGTTCCCCGGAACTCGCGGGTATCTTGGTGCTTGACAATGGTAAGCCTGCCGCCCGTACGAAAGTTCAGTGTGTGCCGGGCGACTACAACATCGTTGCTGCAAGCGAGGCTGACCAAGTCCTGCCTTCTGCGTTCGAAACCGAAACGGATGAAAACGGCAACTACGAATTCGATTCCATCCCGGCGGGCAGTTTCTCTCTCGAGGCTTTCCATCAAGAATCGGGCCAGATGCTTCTAGTGCAGGACCTGAGTGCCGAAGAGGACGAGCCCCTTGCTGTAAATGACACCTTGCGTAATTCCGGAACGGTCAAGCTTCTCGTATCGGGCGCGTTCCGCGAAAACCAAAGCGGCGAGGCCATCGTCATCGGGACGACCATTCGCAGAAGGGTTTCTGTGCAGAACGGGAAAATCGTGGTCGATAGCCTCCCGGCAGACACGTTTGAACTTATTGTTTACATGGATGGCATGAGCCCGTTTGGATTTAAGGATGTTTCCGTAAAGCCTGAAGAGACTACAGTCTGGGGCGATTCGGTGACGTACACATTGAAAGCTCCGCTCGCGCTCCCCGAAGGAATTGATACGCTTGGCTCAGTTGTGAGCGATTTCCCGCTGGCCATTCGCTTGACGGAAAAAGAAATTGCTTTCGATTCCGCGGAGGTGGTGAACGGCCGCTGGGAGGCCGTGCGCATTTCGCAGGACGGAAACCGCAGCAAGAAACTCCCTATTGCGCAGACTTACTTTGACGCTTCTGCCAAAGAGGCTGTGTTCTGGGTGCGTGTCGATTCGCTGAATGTTTCAGATTCCCTGGAACTCCATTTTGACAACACCATGAACCCCGCGTACGCAAAGGATGTGTTCCCCACGAACCGCAGCTATTCTTTGGTGTGGCATTTCGATAGCGGCCTTGCACCTGTGGACGATGGAGCGGAAAAGGGATACTTCGAAGGTCTGCCGACAGGGGCCGTGGCTGCCGACGGTGTTGTTGGTAGGGGAGTGGAACTTGATGAAGGCGATGTTATTGTCGTCGAGAATTCGAGTGCGGCTGATTCCTCGCGCAAGGTGAACTTGAATTATGACGGCAGCGGATATTTCTGCTTCTCGGTGTGGGTAAAACTTGACAATCTCGAAGAAAAACAGACCATCTTTGAAAAGTCCAAGGAATATGCGTTGCGCTATGATCCGGAGAAGGGTTTTGTGGTTGACCTCTGGGTTCCCGATACGAGTTCCGATTCAATAAAATACGCCTGGGTGTCTGGAACGTCTGATATTAAGGCAGGCGAGTGGGTGTATGTCGCTTTCAGTCGCCACACGATATCGCAGTCCAATTTCTACGTGAACGACCGCAAGATTGAAACGGAGCCGGAACAAATCGCTTGGACGGGCGTCCGTGAACTGGCCGACTTCAAAGTGGGCGGCTTTACCGGCATGATTGACGAACTCATGCTTGGGAGCTGTTACCGCGATGACGACTGGACACGCCTTACCTACCTGAACCAGCGTCCCGAAAATTACTGGCCAGCCCTTTCGGCCCGCTAGGCGTAATCCATAAATAATTATTTTTTTTGTAAAAATGAGAACATTTTTGCAAAAAAATCGCTGTATCTATTGACTTTACGAAAAGAATAACTTATATTCTGTTTTGATATTTTGAGAACATTTTTGAGAACGGGAATGAATGTTTGTCGGAATATCAAAGGATGTACTTGGGATGAATTATTTGAAGAATATCCGCTTGGTGGAAATTTTGACGGCAGCTTTTGCCGTTTTGGCGCTTGCCGGGAATACCCATGTAAAGCCTGGCGACGATTTTATTTCGGCCATGACTAAGGCCTCCGCCGGAGATACCGTCTTTTTTGAAGCGGGAACATACCAGGTGCCCTATACAGAGGGTCAGGCGAATACGATTACACTTTCTAAGTCAGGAATGGCGGACAAGCCCATTGTGTTCTATGCGGCGGGCCATGCGACTGCCGTGATAGACTTCCAGTTCCCGGAACTCACCTATGTCGACAAGGGCGTGGGGCTGAGCATGACCGGCAGTTATTACGAACTTCACGGTCTCGCCGTTACCCGTGCGGGATACCAGGGAGCCTATGTGACAGGGTCGTACAACAAGTTCTACAACATGTCGTTTTTCGAAAACCGCAATTCCGGTTTGGAAATTAACAAGGGCGGGAATCATACGCTGGTGGTCAACGTAGATGCGTACCGTAATTATGACCCCAAGAAAAAGGGCGGCATGGCTGACGGCTTTGCGAGCAAGCAGACTCAGGGAGCAGGAAATGTGTTCATCAACTGCCGTGCTTGGGAAAATTCCGACGACGGTTTTGACTTTTTTGATTCACCCGACAGTGTCATTGTCTATGATTCCTGGGCGTTCCGGAATGGGGTCAATGTTTTTGGCTATGCGGCCGAGCTCTTTGATGGAAACGGCAATGGCTTTAAGATGGGCGGCAATAAAGCCCAAGCGAATCACCGTTGCACGCGTTGTATTGCGTTTGACAATCCGGTAAAGGGCTTTGACCAGAACAACAATACGGGTGGCATTACGGTGGAACAGAGCCTTGCTTACCGCAACGGAAGCAGTGGTGCCGCCAATTATGGAATGGGTGGGGCGCTGAATGCGGGGCAAAAGCATCACCTGCGGAACAATATCTCTTATAAGGGCAAAAATGCCGACTCTTTTGGTTCGTCTAGCGAACAGAAAACGAATTCCTGGAACATTTCGGTGACTGTGAGTGACGATGACTTTGAGTCGTTGGACACGAGCCTTGCGACGATTGCCCGAAATGCGGATGGACTGCTCCCGTACACAAAGTTGTTCCGCCTGAAAAAAGGGAGCGTCTTGATTGACAAGGGGACGGAAATTGGCTTTGATTATGTTGGCTCGGCACCGGATCTTGGACCTTACGAATATGGCGAAATTGCAGCAGAATCCAGTTCTTCGGAAGTGTCTTCTAGCAGTGCTACAACGACTGTTATTCGCCGCAGGGTGGCCCCTGCTGACAGGCGTAAAGATGCTCCGAGGTTCAATGCATTGGGGCGTTCGGTAAAATCCGCGGAACCTTTCCGTTGGAGCGTCAGTTGGTTTTAATAAAGAGGTGGAAAAATGAAAGCAAAATATTTGGCAATTCTCTTGATGAATGTGGGGCTCTTTGCGGCTACCCCTAACTTCGATATGGTGGGGTATGCCACTTTGGAAGGGGGCACTACCGGCGGTAACGGGGGCAAGGTTGTGGAAGTCTCCAACTTTGCCGAATTTAAGCAGTACGCCGAAGATTTGGAAACTCCTTACGTCATTATCGTGAAGGGTGAAATCAATACCGGTATCAAGACGTTTATCGATGAAAATGGCCATGTGGCCTCTTCGGGTACGGCAACGACTTATGGCGAATTGGTCTTGGTCGGCAATAACAAGACGATCATCGGTAAAGGCGAATCGGCGTTCCTTAATCGAGTGGGCCTGATGATTCAGAATAAACATAACATCATCATTCGTAACATCAAGTTCACCATGAGCGATGTTCCCATTAGCAAGACCGACGAAAACAAGGTGATCGCTTTCCGCAATGGGACAGAAGTTGTCCTCAATGACCCGGACTGCATCGCGATTTCTGCGGACTCTGCTGCCACTAACTGGGCTGACAAGAATAAGCAGGGAAGCCATAACATTTGGATCGATCACTGCGAATTCTATAATGCCTACACCAGCAACAAGGACCGCTACGATGGTCTGCTGGATGCCAAGAACAACATTTACAATGCGACTTTTAGCTGGAATTATTTCCACAACCATCATAAGGGAAGCCTCATTGGCAATAGCAACGGAGATAGTCTTCGTCATGAAATAACGATCCACCATAACTTTTATAAGGATCTGGATGCGCGTACTCCCATGATGCGCCATACTAAAATTCACCTTTATAACAACTATGTTCTCGGTCAGGGAACAGGCAACGGCCCGAATGTTCGCTATGGTTCTGACGACTACTTTGAAAATAATCACTATGCGGGCCTCAGCAAGGCGATTTTCGCTGGCGATGATGGCGTCGCTACCATTGTTGGAAACTATTACGAAGGCTGCGCCAACTTCCAGAGTAGTGGCTGTAACAGCAAAAAAATGAAGATTTCCGTAAATCCCGGTACTTCGCTTACTTCCAGGGATACCGCATGGGTCACTTACGATACAGAAATCCCTAAGGGAACTTTCAATCCCAAGAGCGTCTACAGCTATAGTGCAGATCCCGTAGGCGATGTGAAGGGCTTGGTGACAAATTATTCTGGCATTGGTAAAATTGATATCAGCGAATATGAAAAAGGAACGAAAATCGACCCGGTGATTGTTAGCTCAAGTTCTGTCGCCGAAGTAAGTTCTAGTAGCGTTACGAGTTCTTCAAGTAGCTCCGAAAACACAACGCGGTTGATTGCAACCGATGTCGAGTTCACCATTTCGCCTATGACCAAGGTGCAAATTTTCTCCTTGACAGGAAAACTGATCAAGCAGGGCTTTTACAGCGAATGGGAACAATTGAAGTCTAGCCTCCCGCAAGGCCACTACATTGTGCGAGGGCTTCACCAAACATTAATATTCCAGTCCCGAAGAAAATGCTCTCGTCTTTAAGGTAGTGGAGCAATCGTTGTCTGTAGACAACACGTAAACAAAGTTTTCGACACTCCTTAGCTTGCTAGGGAGTATTTTTTATGTCAGCATAAAAGTTGGAGTGTGTTATGCGAAAAAGTTGTTTGGGATTGATTCCGGGCGCCGTTTTGTCGGCTGCCCTAGGTGTTCACACATACGCGGCGTCGGGTGATGCTTACACATGGCCCGGTTACCGCAGCGACCTGGATTACGACACAAAGTCTAATCTGGGCGACATTCAGCCGCCGACCAAGTTCAATAACAATTGTTCGGGCGTTACCGGAAAGAAGGCCGGTAAATGGTGGGCGTTTTACTGGGGCAAGGATCGCGACAGCCGCATTACCGACGTGACGATTGATTCGATCCTCAAGAAGTACGATACCGATTTCGAGTACCTGTACAATGAGATGGGATGGTCGCCGGATGCCCAGGCGCAAGAAGGCCAGTACAGTGCCGTTTATTACTATGGCTCGGGTACGTGTGCCGGTGGTGCGAAGGACGATACCACGGGTGGTTGGCAGACATGGGTGGCGGGCTACACGGCGGTGGCGGCTTCGTTCTATCCGCTCTACAGTTTTAACACGAGTTGTCCCTACCGCGATCGCGTGGCGCAGATGGATGCGATGATTCACGAGGGAATCCACTCGATGACGAACGGCTACCCTGGCGCAAAGGATGCACACTGGTTCCAAGAAGCGGGTAACACATGGATTCAGCAGGATATGTTCAGCCACCGCGATGGTGTATACAGCGGTATGGGATTTCTGAATGCGGCGACGGTTATTGCGCCGTTTATGCCTATTGAAACCTATTCGGGCTGGCTGATTGACGGCACTTTCGGTGGCCCTGGTGGCGGCGCCGATGACGGTGGCGTGACCGGTAAAAATCAGCGTTACCTGCTGGGTGGTTCGCAGTATAGCAACATCTTCCCGACGTTTATCGGAACGTGGATTGGTACGGGGGCTGTGCGCTGGATTTACGGAAACGCTTACGGCAAGACCAAGTACCTGCTTGAAACTTACGGTCTCGACAAGGGCCTTGGCGATGCGGGCGTGCGCAGGCTCATTACCGAATTCCGCGCAAGGCTTGCGATGCTCGACATGAAAAAATGGTCTAGCGAAATCAAGAACCTGTTGAACCAGCATTTCGGAAGCGACACCTACTGGGAACAGGACATGTGGGACAATAACAGGAAAAGCTACACCTGGACCATGACGCCTTACCAGACGGTAACGGAAAGCAACGGTTACCTTGTACCGAATCAGGAAACAACTCCGGGTTGGTCGGGCTCGAACGTGGTGCCGCTGAAGGTACAAAGCGGCGCTAAAGAAGTGACGGTGAGTTTCTACCCGAACGGCGCGAATTCCAATAACAATAATATGAATTTCTTGCTGTGCTACCGCGCAACTGACGGTACACCTGTGTACAGCGAACCCATTACGGGTGAAGGCTCCGCGACGCTTCGCCTGGACAAGACGCCTTCTTCGACAAATGGGACGCCGATGGTTTTCGCGGTCATCGTGAATACGGATTACCAGTACACCGGCAATACAGGAATTCGCAAGCTGCATTACGATTATAAGTTGAAGCTGGAGACGGGCGTGAGTGGCGCAGGAGCGGCAAACGTCAAGTACTACAATGATTTCAAGCTGGAATACGAGTGGCCCGAAATCGGCGAAACCCCGGTTGCGTCCAGTAGCTCTGTAGCTTCGAGCAGCTCTGTCGCTCCCGCAAGTTCCAGCAGCGTGGTGGCTTCCAGCAGCTCCGAAAAGATTGTCTTGGACGGTGCCACGACGTACACCATCACGGTGACGCTGCCGATTGACGACAATTATGCGACGGTTGCGGCAAAATTTGATGTAAATGAAATCGCGCAAAAGCTTGGACTTACTGCGGCGACTCTTTCCCAGGCGACCTTCTTTGCCCAGGAAAGCGACGGCAACATGGTGACCAACAGCACCGCCACCGCTCCGGGACACTG